>CAIOSU010000435.1 GCA_903861055.1 uncultured bacterium | reverse complement strand
CCTCCCCTTTTATTGCCAGCGATGGATTTAATGGCTGTTGGGGCGTTTTTACTTATTTCCCATCTGGCACCATTATAGCCAGCGACATTGAAGAGGGCTTATTCGTTCTTACACCTAACTACCAGAGAGCCTGTTACCTAGAGGGCAAGGTAACCAACACCACCAATAACACCGACCTAAATACCGTTAAGGTCGACGTTTTGGGAACCGATAACTTCAGCGTTAGCAACTATAATGGTGACTATTATACCGGAACGGGGCAACCGGGCGTGTACGATGTAAGATTTACGCGAGCAGGGTGCAGCACCCAAATATTTACCAACATCAGTTTAACTTCTGGCCAAACAACTGTACTAAATGCTGGTCTTGAATGCGCAAACCTAACTGGCATAACCGATGCAACCACCCCAGAGCCTTATTTAATTGCCAAACCTTCGGTGTTCAATACCCAAACGTCGATTTCATTTTTTACTGGTGAAAGCGGATTGTCGCAATCAAACATAGCTATATATGACATGACTGGCCATTTGTTAAATCAATGGGACGTTGAAACGCCGTTTGGTGAAGTAATAGTAGGAGATAATTTACCTGCCGGCATGTATTTGGTTAACCTGAATAACGCTAACTTCGCCCACAGTATTAAAATACTGAAGAACTAGCAAATACGATGAATTCGAGTTTCGTGTTGATAGGATTAGGCCGTTTTGGTACATCACTTGCTAAAAGACTTGCCGAAAATTGAAGTAAACCAGCGTTAAAGTTGTCCACTAATTTACCGAAGAATTACACATCACTATTCCACAATTATTTGCTTATATTTGCCAGCCAAAATTAAGAACCAATTAACCCCAATCGATGCAAGCTAAAGGATTAATCAGAGTATTCGTCATCGTTCTACTGCTAGTTTGTATTTATCACCTTTCATTTACCTTTTTCACGGGCCGTGTAGAAAGAAAGGCTGAGGAATACGCTAAAGAGCAAGTAGAATTGCCTACTTACGATGGTATGCGCGACGATACCGTTGCTATTGCAAGTTTACTGGATGCCTTAGAGGCAAGGTATCTTGACTCGGTGTACAATACACCGGTACTTAGCCTAGGAATTGTAGAATATACCTACGGCGAATTGAAAAAATACCAACTTGGTTTAGGTCTTGACCTAAGTGGTGGTATGAGCGTAACACTACAAGTTAGTATGGATGAACTGTTGGTTGCCATGAGCGACAACAGCAAAGACCCTGCTTTTTTGGCCGCCTTGGACGAAGCGCGTAAAGAGCAGCTAACTGCCAATACAGATTTTATAACGTTGTTTGAAGCTGCCTACGAAAAGCAAGCCAACAAACAGCCTTTGGCTGCCATTTTTGCTACCCCATCGAACAAAGATAAAATTCAGTACAACAACACCGATGCGCAGGTTATATCTGTTATACGCGAAGAGGCGAATGCCGCTTTCAGCAAAACTGTTGAAATTGTGCGTGCCCGTGTTGATGGTTTGGGTGTTGCCAACCCTAACATTACCGAGCAAACCCTTACGCAACGTATCGAGATTGAGCTTCCAGGTATCAAAAATGCTGAACGTGCCCGAAACCTATTGCAATCAACCGCTAAATTGGAGTTCTGGGAAACGTTTGAGAACGCGGAAATTGCACCTTCTATGGAAGATGCGAATGTTATTGTTGCCGAATATAAAGGCTACGTTTCTGACTCTGCTAAAACTGCTGTTGATACCGCTAGTGCCGTTGATAGCTCGCTAGTTAGCACGGATTCAACTATAACTAACCCAGTTAATGATTCTACTGCGGTAACTGACGTTGTTGAGCCTGACACCAATTCAACTTTAGCAACGCTTGATGATACTACCACTGAAGCTGGCGCAACAACCGACTCATCGGCTTTGGCTACCCAAGATGCAGCAAAATTGCGCAAGCAGTATCCATTATATGGTACTCAGTATTCGCTTATCCAACCAAACATTTTCCAAACCGAAAGCGGTGGTTACCAATACGGCCAAGGTTCTGTTATTGGTTACTCATACAGCAACGACCGTGACAGTGTTGACCGTTGGTTGAACGACCCACAAGTGCGTGCCTTGTTCCCGAGGAACATCAAGTTTTTGTGGAGCGCCAAAATGATACGTGGCACTAGCATTTATGCGTTACACTTAATTAAAACTGCCAACAACACCGACGAAGCACCACTTGGAGGTGATGACGTAGCAAACGCCGAGCGTTTGTCTGACCAAGTAACTGGTTTGCCAAACATTACCATGTATATGACTAGCACCGGTGCGCAAAACTGGAAAAGATTGTCAGGTGCAAATATTAAGAAGAGCGTAGCTATTGTAATGGACGACAGGGTTTATACAGCCCCTACTGTTCAGCAAGAGCTATCTTCTACATCGGTTATCACTGGCGATTTTGATGTTCGCGAAGCAGAAGATTTGGCAAGTATTATCCGTTCAGGTAAACTTCCCGCCCCTGCCGTTATTGTTGAAGAAGCCATTGTAGGATCAACTTTGGGTGCCGAGGCAATCAATGCAGGCCTTTACTCATTGCTTGGAGGTTTTCTGTTAGTTGTTGCTTTTATGGCCTTTTACTACAGTAAAGCAGGTTTAATTGCCGATTTGGTATTGCTATTGAACATTGTCTTTATACTAGGTACTTTGGCATCTTTTGGTGCAGCACTTACCTTGCCTGGTATTGCAGGTATAGTACTTACCATTGGTATGGCCGTAGATGCGAACGTAATTATTTATGAACGTATTAAAGAAGAGTTAGAGAAAGGCAAAAGCATGCTTACTGCCATTTCAGAAGGTTACTCTAAATCATACACTTCCATTATCGATGCAAACATTACCACGCTATTAACCGGTGGTGTGTTGTACTACTTCGGTGTAGGCCCCATTCGTGGTTTTGCTTTGATTTTGATGGTAGGTATAGTATCATCGATGCTTACTGCGGTGTTGGTTTCGCGCTTGTTAATGGAACGAATTACCCTCAATGGTGGCAAAATGTCGTTCTTTACCAGTGCTACCAAGAGCGTTCTTTCAACGGCAAATTACCAGTTCATACAGAAACGTAAAATTTCTTACATTTTCTCCGGTGCTATCGTTGTACTTGGCCTAGTATCGGCGCTTACCCGTGGATTTGAATACGGTGTCGATTTCCAAGGTGGTAGAAGCTACCAAATCCGTTTCGACCAAACGGTTAGCGTAAATGATGTTAGAGCTTCTTTAGCTACCAACCTAGAGAATACATCAACTAGCGTTAAAACTTTCGGCAGCGAATCGTTGAACCAATTGAAAATTGTTACTTCATACCGTGTGGCCGAAACAGGTAGCGAGGTTGATAGTATTGTAGATACAAAACTTTACGAATCGCTGAAAGGTTTTTATGCTAACGAACCAACTTATGAGCAGTTTACCGAAGAGTATAAAGTAGCGGCTTCAAAAACCGGCCCAACCATTGCTGCCGATATTAAAAGTGCAGCTCTTTTTGCCACCATCTTCTCTTTAATTATTATCTTCTTGTACATTTTGCTACGTTTCCGCAAGGCAGAGTTTGCAATCGCTGCGTTGATAACCACCACCCACGATGTATTGGTGCTACTCAGTTTGTTCACTATATTTAAAGGTATCTTACCTTTCTCTCTAGAAATTGATCAGAACTTTATAGCGGCAGTTCTTACCGTGATAGGCTATTCGTTGAACGATACCGTGATTGTATTTGACCGTATCCGTGAATACTTGTTTGAGTACCCAAGCAAAAAAGTTGCAGAAGTAACCAACCTAGCTATCAACAACACTCTTAGCCGTACGATTATGACTTCATTTACCACCATTATAGTAGTATTGATGTTGTTCATCTTTGGTGGTGAGGTTATCCGTGGTTTTGCCTTTGCCTTGTTGATTGGTATCGGTTTCGGTACTTACTCATCTATCTTTATTGCGGCACCATTGGTTGTAGATATCCAAGCGTATCGCAAGAAAAAAGAATTGAAAGCTTAATCGCTTTTCGACCTATAGTAAAAAGCCGCATCCGAAAACGATGCGGCTTTTTTTTTATCCAAAAACCCCTTGTGTTCATTCCTCAAAATTGTGGAACAAATTAACCACCATCATTGGTTATAGAATAAAGTGATAATCATGAAAGGCAACTTTAACGATATTATAAACAGTGACAAGCCTGTGCTGGTAGATTTTTTTGCAACGTGGTGCGGCCCTTGTAAAACCATGGCCCCAATATTGGATGAGGTGGCCACCGAAGCCGGCGATGATGCCCGAATCATTAAAATTGATGTTGACAAAAATCCTCAAATAGCTGCCAAATACCAAATTAGGGGTGTACCTACCTTGATGCTTTTCAAAAACGGTAAGATATTGTGGCAGCAATCGGGCGTGGTGCCTGGGCATCAATTGAAACAACTGCTGCAACAACACGCTTAACACAACCATAATAATGCAATAAGCCCAGCATGATGTACTTTTGTATAAAATAGAATCTCATGCGCCCAGTGTATTTGCTAGCATTCGCTTTCCCTTTTTTGTTCTCTTGTGGCACTGCTGAAGAACAGCCTGCCGGAACTACCGATGCTGTTATTGATAGCTTTAGTTTGTTTAAACCCATTGCCTCTAATTTTGACAACCGCACGGTAATAATACCCGAAGGCTATAAGTACGATATGCTTTACACGGCTGGCATCGACTCGATTTTGCGTGCCGATGGGAAAAAATTCGCAGCAAGGGAATCGGCCGACTTTACAGCTTACATACCTATTGATGGCAGCAATGAACATGGCTACCTGTATGTAAACCACGAAAGCAAGAACCTAGACGATAACCTTGGCGATGGCGGTGGCGGCGCTTTGTTGGAAATAAAGAAAGAAAATGGCACCTGGAAAACCCTAGCCATAAAACATATTGATTTTGCACCCGTTGGCGGCACACTGCGCAATTGCGGTGGCACACTCACCCCACAAAACACCATACTTACAGCCGAAGAAACCGAACCTAGCAACAATGCAGCCCTTACAGGCGAATACCGCGACACCAGCAACTTTAAGGGCCTTAAACGTTACCAGAACTTTGGCTGGATGGTTGAGGTAGACCCTATGAGTGGCAAAGCCTTGCACAAGCTTTATGCTATGGGCCGCTATGAGCACGAAGATGCCCATATTATGGCCGATAATAAAACCGTTTATCTTACCGATGATGCTACCCCGGCTGTGTTTTTTAAGTTTGTGGCCGATACCGCTGGTGTGTATACCAGTGGCCAACTATACGCCTACAAACAGTCGACTGACGGCGAGAGCGGTGAGTGGCTTAACTTGCCCCGCGATAAGGACTCCTTGTTAATTGCCCGTGATGTAGCCATTCGCTTGGGTGCAACCTTGTTTGTGCGCCACGAATGGGTAGACGGTGTAGGTGATAAAATATACATTTCGGAAACTGGAAACAACGAATATAACCTCGACCGTGCAGTCGGTCTTGGAGCCAAGCCTGCCAATTATTTCAATATTTGCTGCCACAAAGGCGAAAACAACTATAGCGACTTGTATGGCCGCGTATTGGAACTAGACCTGAATACCTTAAAAATGCGCCCGCTAGTTGCTGGCGGCGATATTACCGGAACACTTGCCGGCAACTTTGCTAGCCCCGATGGCATGTACTTGGGAAAAGTAAACGGTAAAAACTATTTGATGATTAACGAGGACCTGATTGGTAACACCAACAACCGCGTTGGAGAACCAGGCTTGGCTAAAGATGAAGTGTACAACGAGATATATTTCTTGGATTTGGAGAACCCCAACCCTACTGCTAACGACCTAAAACGTTTTCTGATTGGGCCAGAAGGATGCGAAACCACAGGCACTATGTTTACGCCCGATGGCAAAACTATGTTTGTAAGCATTCAGCACCCCAATAAAAACAACCCTGCTCCATTTAATAAAACGGTGGTTATTGCTATCACTGGTTTTTAGTTATTGGTTAATTGGTTTACTGGTTACGAGTTATAAACCTAAAATCGACAACGGAATACGAAATAGTTAATCAACCAATTTACTAATCAACCAATAACCCTCGCCCAAGGCGAGGCAAGCAATTAACCAATAACTAATCAACCGATTAACCAATCAACTAACCTAAAGTAACTTAGCAATTTCGAAGTGCATGCCATCGGGCCTGTTTTTGAAGTGGCCACCCCAATAAAATCCATGCTCATTGGCCAGTGGCACCAACTCACGTACTTGGCCTTGCTGGCCTACTAATGCTGGCACGGCACCTAGCTTGTTCCAAGCTACGTTAATATCAAAGGCGGTACCAAAGGCGTGCATGCTTAGGTTGGTTTCGCTGCCACGTATCAATCGCGGGTTGTAAGCCCCTGAGTAGGTTTTGACTAAGTGCAGCAAGCCTTCACGCTCCCACCCTGCCCAAAGAGCCTTTAGCTGCTCGGCACCTTTCTTATGGAAATAGATTTTATCGCCCGTGCCGGTTACCTTATTTAATTGGGGCACGGTTACCATGGTCAGGTTTGTTTGGGCCCAGTTATCGGTAACTATAATACTGCCGTCGTTTTTGGGGTCTATTTTAAAAGCAAACGTACCAAAGACATTTTGCTTAGCAGCATTGCCAACCAGTGGCACCAAATGGCTAGGAGCCGGAGGCCAGTTTTGGCTGATGCGGCTCTTGTCGGTATCGGTTACGCCACCAAAACCCAAGGTCATGGCCACACCGTAGCTCCGGTTGCCTACTACCCCATCGGGCTGCAAACCATGATTCTGCTGAAAAAGAACAGTTGCTTCGAAAGTAGCTGGGCCAAAATCGCCATCGGCGCCGCCGCGTATTGTATAGCCTTGCCCAATCAGAAAATATTGCCAAAGTGCGACCTCATCGCCTTTGTTACCAAGTTTTATAAGTTTCACGATGTTGCAGTTTAATCCTAAACATACAATACTTATTTAAAATACTAAAACAGCATTTCAATAAAAATACGAATACTTTTAAATTAAGCAATTATTTTTTGGTCCCCTATTATCTCATAAAAAGGTTACTGCAAGAAAATTGACCTATTGGGCAATTAAGTGAATAAAAAAATAGAATTTGCAGGCGCAATTGATTTAACCTTGTGCTAACATTAGGTTTGAGGGCAACTGCCAATTTACACTTAACTTTAATCGATAACCGAAACCATGGGCAAACCCGTCTGGACCAACTACCACAGCCATACCCGCTTTTGCGATGGAACCGACGAGCCTGAGATGTATGCCAAAGCGGCCCTAGAGCAAAATGTAGCAATTTACGGTTTCTCCACCCACAGCCCTTTACCTTTTGCCAATGCATGGTCAATTAAAAAGGAAGCGGTAGATGAGTATGTAAACGCCGTAAAAGCAGTAAAAGAGGCTTATGCCGATAGACTGGAAGTGTACCTGAGCATGGAAGTAGATTTTGTACCTGGCCTAACCAGCGTACAAGACCCAATAATAGTTGGCCTGGGCCTAGATTACACCATAGGCTCGGTGCATTATGTGGAGCAGTTTGACGATGGCAGCCATTTCGAGATTGATTACACGCACTCCTATTTTGATAAAGGCATTGAAGAGATATTTAAAGGCGATGTGCAAAAGGCCGTGACCAGGTACTACGAAATAACACGCCAGATGCTTACCGAGGCCAAACCTGATATATTGGGCCACTTAGACAAGATAAAAATGCACAACAAGGCCAAGCTGCACTTTCAGGAAAGGGAAAACTGGTATCGGGATGCCGTAATAGAAACGCTAGAGCTTGCTTCAAAAACAGGAGTGGTAATGGAAGTAAACACCCGTGGCATGTATAAAAAGCTAAGCGATGAGCCCTACCCTAGCGCTTGGGTGCTTAAAGAGGCCAACCGCCTAGGAATACCGGTTATGATAAACAGCGATAGCCACCACCCAAGGGAGATAACCGGCGAATTTGAAACTGCAGCACAAATATTATTGGATGCTGGCTACAAGGAGGTACGTATTTTTAAAGAACATAGTTGGCAAGACAAGCCATTGACCACCAAAGGAATTATACTATGACCATTAAGCAACCCAATGCTCTTACAAGAGCCATGAGCCAAAACGGTTGGCTGCTCATGGTGGTAGCCACTTTTGCTGCCTTTAGCACCTATTCTGCCATGTACGGTTTCCGCAAACCTTTTACAGCGGCTGGGTACAAAGATTTTCCGGAGATATTGGGGCTGAGCTTTAAGTCGTTCATTGTTATAAGCCAAGTATTGGGCTACACCTTATCGAAGTTTGTAGGAATAAAGGTGGTAAGCGAAATGGGCAAAAACCGCCGTGCCATAGCCATTGTGGGCATTGTGCTGCTGGCCGAATTAGCGCTTTTGGGTTTTGGTGCCGCACCTATGAAATTGAAACCGTTGTTTATGTTCCTCAATGGTATACCGCTAGGTATGATATGGGGGCTGGTATTTAGCTACCTAGAGGGGCGCAAATTCACCGAAATAATGGGCGTAGGCCTTTGTGCCAGCTTTATTTTCGCCTCAGGGTTTGCCAAAACCGTAGGCAAATGGATTGAAACTGAACTGATAACCGCACAAATTTCTATTGCTTGGATGCCATTTTTTTCGGGCTTGGTGTATTTGCTGCCACTTATGCTCTTTGTTTGGTTGCTAAACCAAGTACCTGAGCCGAGTGCCGAAGATGTTAAATTGCGCACCAAACGCGAACCTATGAATGGCAAGCAGCGATGGGCGTTTTTTACAGCCTTTGCGCCTGGGTTGGTATTGCTTATTGTTACTTATACCATCCTCACCGCTTTCCGCGATTTTAGGGACAATTTCATGAGCAATATTTTAGATTCATTGGGCTATGCCGATCAACCTGACATTTTTACCAAAACCGAGCTGCCAGTTACGTTGGGTGTGTTGTTGTTTTTGGGCACTATTATGTTCATTAAAGACAACAAACGGGCATTTTTGGTAAACCACTGGGTTATTTTTTCTGGTCTTTTACTGGCGGGCCTTAGCACATTTGCCTACCAATCAGGCGCCATTAGCCCATTGGTTTGGATATCGTTAACCGGTTTTGCAACCTACATGGCCTATATCCCGTTCAATTGTTTGCTTTTTGAGCGCATGATTGCCCACTATAAATACGTGAGCAATGCGGGTTTCCTCATCTACCTCGCCGATTCGTTTGGCTACCTGGGTAGCGTAAGTGTATTGCTGTTTAAAGAGCTGGGCAACAAAGACTTAAGCTGGCTTAGCTTTTTTATACAATTCAATTATGCGCTTACTATATTAGGTTGTATAGGTACCGTGGGTGCACTGGTATACTTTATGAGAAGAAGAGTAAACGTTAATAATTCATAAATGGCAGGCAAAACTGCTACAAGTTATGGCGTTCGTTATTAAATTAGCAAGTGCTACCAAACTGGCATGTAATTTGCGAAATAGTAATTGTTATAAAAACGATTGCTGTTTGTTGAATTAAAATTCATTATTTTTGTTTACCTAATTGTAAAAAGTTAATTACAGCTATGAAAAAAATCTACAGCCTACTGGTATTAATGATTTTTACCGCTGGCATCATGTCGGCCCAAGTTAAAACCTCCACAAGCCCTGTATTGGCCAAAGGACCGGTTATCACTTTCGAGAGCCTAGTGCTTGACTACGGTACTATTGCACACAATGCTGATGGCAACCGCGAATTTAA
Source organism: uncultured bacterium (assembly GCA_903861055.1). Classification (GTDB taxonomy): domain Bacteria; phylum Bacteroidota; class Bacteroidia; order Chitinophagales; family CAIOSU01; genus CAIOSU01. Next base: position 6,037 of record CAIOSU010000435.1, on the reverse strand, counting down.
ATTTACCAACACGGGTAGCGAAGATTTGATTATCGCTAGTTGCGCTGGCTCTTGCGGATGCACAGTGCCTGAATGCCCTAAAGAAGTTTATGGCCCAGGCGAAAGCGGTGTAGTAAAAGTAAAATATGCCACCGACCGTGTTGGCCAGTTTACTAAAAACGTAACTGTAAATACAAATGCTACCAATGGCACCATCACGCTTACCATTAAAGGTAACGTATTGCCAGACTAAGATTTAAAGTCTATTTGCCTGACGGGAAAACGACGGAGGGAATGTTCTGGGAGAGGACATTCCCTTTTTCTTTTTAGGCAAGTGTTAAAATAAATGAGCAACCGTTAAATAATGCTAAGACATGTTAACGGGCATACAGGCTAGCAATTGGGGTTGTAACTTTAGATACTATAGCCAAGAACGGTTAAACAGCATGAAGAAAATAAACTCCATATTGTTATTAATGACTTTTACCGCTGGCATAATGTTGGCACAGGTAAAACCGATAGCTGGCCCCGCACCGGCCAAGGCTCCCGTCATTACCTTTGAAAGCTTGGTGATAGATTACGGCACCATATCGCACAACGCCGATGGGTACCGTGAGTTTAAATTCAAGAATACCGGCAAGCAAGATTTATTGATAAGCACTTGTGCTGGCTCATGTGGCTGCACTGTACCCGAGTGCCCAAAAGAAGTAATTCCACCAGGTAAAACGGGAGTGATAAAAGTAAAATATGCCACCAACCGGGTAGGCCAATTTAGCAAAACCGTAACCGTTAACTCTAATGCCACCAATGGCACGGTTACGCTTACTATAAAGGGCAATGTATTGCCCGAACCAGAGTAGTAGTTTTCCTGCGCAAGTGGGTAAGAAGGAAGCGTTATGGGAGTGGCGCTTCCTTTTTATTTGTACTGGCTGGGTTTACTAATCATTCTCTGCTCGGTAAATCAAAAAATGCTTATTGCCAATGTAGCCCAAGTGGTAAGCTGTATCGGGCAGGAACAACACCGCCGAGGCACCCGCATTTAACTCATATTTAGCCTTGATGTTGCAGTTAATTATAGCTTCGCCAATAATATAGCACGGCATCCTTTTATACTGGTTATGGTACTCGTGCCCATCAATTATTTTACTATTTTCAAGTATGTTAGCAACAGTAGCTTTGTTAAGCTTCCAATCTTTGCACAGCGCCCTATACTCCTTAAAGTAATTCGAATAAGTGTCCTTAACCTTTCGCGCGCTCAATACTTCCACATCATCAATAGCTATAAGGTTGGTTCTGTTTGTTTTTGCGGGAGCATCAGTACGATCGTTTACTAGCACTCCATAGCCGTCATCCAAATCGTTGCCGTGTTCGTTTTCAACACACGATAAGGCCATGCACAAGGGTAGCAAAAACAAGTAAACTTTATGCTGCATTTAGGGGTACGTTACAGCCAAATATAGATAAATAATATTGCGCAACGTATAAAGTTAGTCACACGCAAAAACTACGCAAGCGTTTTTAGGGTAGCACAAACCGAATCAATAGCGGCATCATCTACATCCAAATGGGTTACAAAGCGCACCAACTGAGGGCCCATGTTAATGGCCAAAATGCCCTCTCCTTTTAGCTTTGCTATGAAACTATCCGCCAAAACATGTTCGGCAAGCCTAAATATCACCAAGTTGCTATCCACCGGAAAAACCTCTGCAATGTAGCTCAACGATTTTAGGGTTTCCTCTAGCTGTTTGGCACGACGGTGGTCGTCTGCTATCCGTTCAACATGGTTATCGAGGGCATACAATCCCGCCGCCGCTATTACGCCAGCTTGCCTCATGCCGCCACCAAACACTTTGCGTATACGCCTTGATAGCTTTATAAAATCGGTATTGCCCACCAATACCGAGCCTACTGGTGCCCCCAAACCTTTAGAGAGGCAAATGGATATAGAATCAAACGCCTTGCCATAACTTGCTGGTGTGTCCCCAGTTACTGCTAGTGCGTTAAAAAGTCGTGCTCCATCTAAATGATGCTTTAAGCCATGCTGCTGGCACACCTCGTACACTTTTTGGTATTCGCCTACCTTATGCACCGCACCACCTTCACGGTTGCTGGTATTCTCCTGCGCAACTATGCTGGTTACAGGTTTATGTACATTTTCTTCGTTAATGTTATCCAATACCTGCTGCGCCGTAATCAGGCCCCTATTGCCCGTAAGCAAGCGGGTGGATAGCTGAGAGTTGAAAGCCATGCCGCCACCTTCGTAACAGTATATATGGCTCTCCCGGTGGCAGATAATTTCTTGCAGCGATTGGGTATGGGCCTTAATACCAATTTGATTGGTCATGGTGCCGCTTGGGCAAAACAACCCTGCCTCAAAGCCAAACATGTTGGCCAAGCGCTGCTCTAAGGCATTTACGGTTGGGTCCTCGCCAAACACATCATCGCCAAGTGGGGCATTGTGCATAGCGCGGCGCATGCCTTCGGTTGGTTTGGTAACAGTATCGCTGCGGAGGTCAATTAAAGGTTTGATAGCCATTGTTTTATTTGATCGAGAAAGTGAATGAACAATTGGGGCTTAAACATGGCCGGAAACAGCAGCCCGAAAATAGCCCCATAAAAGTGGGCATTGTGGCCAATATTGTCGCTGGCGCGCTGCGCCATTACGTTGGAGTATATTAAGTATAGCGTACCCATTATAAAACCAGGAATGAAAAACGGGACCAGAATTATGCCCATTTCGGCTAAAGGATTGAACAATATACTGGCAAACACCACCGCCGATACCGCACCACTGGCACCAAGACTCATATAATAGGCGTTATCGTGATGCTTTACATACGAATAGGTTTCGGCAATAGGGATGGCCAGAAAGTACATGGCTGGGTATAAAAACCAGCCCAAGGCACCAAACTGGGCCATAAAATAAAACTCAGCCAATTGGCCAAACATAAACAGCACATACATGTTCATGCCCAAGTGCAGCCAATCGGCATGTATCAACCCACCAGTAAGAAAACGGTAATACTCGTCCCTGCGCTTAATAGCATAAGGGTAAAAAATCATTTTCTGTTTAAAGGATGCATCTGTATTTGCTTGGTACGATAACAAAATGGTAATCCCCATTATTGCATACGTTATATACGGATATTGCAAACTAAGCATGGTGGTACGGTTCGTTATTTATAATGGTAAATGCCCGATACAACTGCTCCAAAAATATTACCCGTATTACTTGGTGCGAAAAGGTCATTTTGCTCAAAGATAGTGTTTCATCGGCACGAGCATATACCGTATCATCAAAACCAAACGGGCCACCCACTATAAAAATAATGCGTTTGCGGCCGCTACCCATCCATTTCTCCAAGTGGCCAGCAAAGGCTTCGCTAGTATATTCTTTCCCTTTTTCGTCCAACAAAACCAAATAATCGCCGGGTTCAATTTTGGGCAACAGCAATTGGGCCTCTTGCTGTTTCAACACCCTGGGGTCAGTATTGCCCTTGCGCTTGGGTTCAGGTATCTCAACCAATTGAAAAGTAGTATAATGTTTCAACCTTTTAAGAAACCGCTCGCAACTTTCTGCTACATAAGTCTCCGTTTTTCCGTTAAGCCAAAGTTCTATCTTCATGGGTGTGCTTAATATGTGCAAATTATCAATAGCTTATATTTGGTGCTTTCAGTTTACTAAGCTAGTTTAGTTCAAACTTATGAAATAAAGATTTAAAGGATGAAAATTTTCAGTGCCAAGGCCACAATATTGGCAACAGTTGTATGTGGATTGTTTATGGCTTGCGAAACAGCCGTAAATACCGATTTGATAGGTAAATGGAACTATACCGAATGGACGATGGCAGGCAGCGTGGTTGATATTGCCACTATGGGAAACCCGGTTATCGCTTTTCAAGAAAACGATGTATTTACGGTAAAGTATGGCGACCAATCGAACACCGAAAAATGGAACGTGGAGGGCGATACGCTGTTTTTTAACTATAAAGACGGCAAATCGCAAAGCTACTTGATGACGCATAAAGGCAGCGATACCTTAGAGTTGAACGGCAAATCGGGCAATATTGACACTAGACTGGTATTGGTAAGGATTAACGAATAAACGATGGATATTTACTTGGTATTGGCAGTTATTGTGCTCGGCATACTATTGGTAGTGCTGGAAATACTGGTAATACCGGGCACTACGGTTGTGGGTGCTGTGGGAGGTATACTTATGGGCACCGGCGTGGTTTTGGCCTATACCACGCAGCAAAACATAATGATAGGGCATTATACACTTGCTGGCACCTCGGTAGCTACCGTAATTTTGCTATATTGGGCCTACAAAGTACTGCGAAGTTCAAAATACTCGCTTTACGACGTGATAGACAGCCAAGTAAACGTGCTTGAAGCCGGAGTGGTAAATGTTGGCGATGAAGGTGTAACTTTGGGTAGCTTGCGGCCCGAGGGAAAAGCCTTGATAAACAATAAACGGTTTGGAGTTTTCTCGCAAGGCGAAATGATTGACGTGGATACCCGTATTGAAGTGATTAAAATAAGTGGCAATAAAATAATTGTAAAACCTCTAACCAACTAATATGGAACTAATAGTAATTGTCGTCGCCGTGCTGGTAGGCCTCATCGTATTCTTATACTTTGTGCCATTTCCATTATGGATTTCGGCCCTGTTGTCAGGAGTAAATGTTAGCCTCATACAATTGGTGTTTATGCGCATCCGTAAGGTACCGCCAACCGTAATTGTAAATGCATTGATTACCTCGCATAAAGCAGGTTTAAGTCTAACCCGTAACGATTTGGAAGCCCACTACTTAGCAGGCGGTCAGGTGGTAAACGTGGTAAAAGCCCTTATCTCTGCCCAAAAGGCAAACATTGAACTTGATTTTAAAGCTGCTACTGCCATTGATTTGGCAGGTCGTGATGTATTTCAAGCGGTGCAAATGAGCGTTAACCCTAAGGTTATTGATACCCCTCCGGTAACTGCAGTTGCAAAAGATGGTATTCAATTGATTGCCAAGGCCCGCGTTACGGTGCGTGCCAACATCAAGCAATTGGTAGGTGGTGCAGGCGAAGAAACTGTGCTAGCTCGTGTTGGCGAAGGTGTTGTATCTTCTATCGGTTCGGCAGCATCGCACAAAACGGTGTTAGAAAACCCTGATTTGATTTCGAAAGCTGTATTGGCCAAAGGATTGGATAGCGGTACCGCTTTCGAGATTCTATCTATTGATATAGCCGACGTAGATATTGGCAAGAACATTGGTGCGGTGCTACAAACCGACCAAGCTATCGCCGACAAAAACATTGCTCAAGCCCGTGCCGAAGAGCGCAGGGCTATGGCTGTAGCCTTGGAGCAAGAAATGAAAGCCAAAGCCCAAGAAGCCCGTGCGAAAGTAATATTAGCCGAAGCTGAAATACCTCAAGCAATAGCCGAAGCGTTCCGCTCTGGCAACCTGGGAGTAATGGACTATTACCGTATGAAAAACATTGAGGCCGACACGAATATGCGTGAAGGTTTCGGCCGCGAGGGAGGCGGACAAAAAAAATCTCCGGGAAATGACAATAAATAAATGAAAGTTTCCGATATTTGCATTCCCTAAGCGATTAGGTAAAGGCATTTGTAGCTCAATTGGATACCTACACGCCGGCAGGCGGGGAGCATCTCACTTCGGATGAGAAGGTTTGGAGTTCGAACTATAAATGTAAATGGTTAGTTAATATCGTTGTTTAAAATATTGCATTTGTAGCTCAATTGGATAGAGCATCTCACTACGGATGAGAAGGTTTGGGGTTCGAATCCCTACAAGTGCACGGATGAAGGCTATACCTTACGGTATGGCCTTTTTCGTTTTAGCCAAGCTCCGTTTATGTACTTCACTTACGTACTTTTATAGCAAAAGTCACAACAGATTTTACGCGGGCATGACGGCTGATGTAAGTAAAAGACTTGTAGAGCACAATGCTGGCAAAACCAAATCTACAAAAGGATACCGCCCATGGGAATTGCTCTTTGCTGAAGAGTTCTCAACTCGAATAGAAGCAAGAGAAAGAGAATTGT
>CAIOSU010000434.1 GCA_903861055.1 uncultured bacterium | reverse complement strand
TTGGGTGGTGGTGCCGCCACCGTATTTGCTTCAGGCTTTTTGGATGACAGCCAAGGCCCAGGCTTTGGTTTGTTTGTAGCATTGGGTGGTGCCACTACTATTGGCCAAGCGCTCGAATTGCCACTATACCAACAAGTAGCAAGCGGTACAGCCAACCTACAAGTAATACACAATGCTGCCGACCCTGCGGCTGCTAGTGTTGATGTATACGTAAATGGCGCAGTGGCACTAGGTGGTTTCGACTTCCGCGATGTATCTTCTTTCTTAAGCTTGCCATCTGGTTTACCGCTTGATATTGAAATTACCCCTGCAGGAAACAGCACTGTTGTATATTCATTGAGCATTGACTCACTAGAGGCAAGTAAAAACTATGTATTGTTTGCTAACGGTGTGGTAAACGCTGCCAATTTTACCGCCAACCCTGATGCGGTAAATATTGAATTGGATTTGTTTGGCTTTGAAGATGCCCTAACTGCAGGTGCTGGTGGAACCGGAACTGCTGATATATTAATCTTCCATGGAGCTACCGATGCCCCAACGGTAGACATAGCTGCCCGCGGCGTTGGCACACTAGCCGACAACTTGAGCTATACTGATTTTAACCCAGCCGGTTATTTAAATGTACCAGCGTCTGAGTATATCATTGATGTATTAGATGGTTCAGGAACTACCCGCCTATTGAGCTACTACGCCGACCTAACCTCTGCTGCTGGTATACCAGGCGGCGCTGCTGCGGTTGTATTTGCTTCAGGCTTTTTGGATGATAGCCAAGGTCCAGGCTTTGGTTTGTATGTAGCCATTGCTGGTTTCCCAAGCACTACTCAAGCAATTGAGCTACCATTGATTGATAGCGCTCGTGTACAAGTAATACATAACGCTGCCGACCCTGCTGCTGCAACTGTTGACGTATACATTGTAAGCACCGTTGATGATACCGTAATTGCGAAATTGGAAGACTTTGATTTCCGCACGGCTACCCCTTATATCAATTTGCCATCAAACCAACCTTTAGGAATTGCTGTAGCGCCAGGCACCAGCACAAGCGTAGCCGATGCTCTTGCAACTTTCCCTACTGAATTGGAAACTGACGAAACCTATGTAGTAATTGCTAATGGCGTGCTTGCACCAGCTAGCTTTACTGCCAACCCTCAAGGCGAGAGCATTGGTTTTAACCTATACATCAACAGCGGTAAAGAAGCCGCCGATATGGCCAACATGACTGAGTTGTTGCTCTTCCATGGTGCTACTGATGCCCCAACTGTTGATATTGATGCCCGTGGCGTAGCTACTATCGGCAATGGTTTGACTTATGGCGATTTTGCTGGTTACCTTGCCGTACCTGCCTCATCTTACATTATCGATGTAAATGTATCTGCAGGTGGTGCAACTGCTGCTAGCTATACTGCCGACCTTACTACTCTTGCAGGTGGTGCTGGCGTAGCGTTTGCTTCAGGCTTCTTGGATGGTGCACAAGGTCCTTCATTTGGTGTATGGGTAACCTTGCCTGATGGCACTACCTTCCCGCTACCTACCTATGTAGGCATCAACGAGAAAACCTTTACCGGCAAGTTGAACTTGTATCCTAACCCTACTACTACTAACTTGGCAGTATCGTTGAGCCTTGATGAAGCACAAACTGTAAATGTATCACTAATCAATACATTAGGTCAAGTAGTATCGACCAACAACCTAGGTACGATTGACAGCGGTGACAGCAACATCAGTGTAGATGTAGCCAATTTGACCAGCGGCGTATATGCCATCAACATTCAATTGGGCAATGGCCAACAAGTAACTCGCCAAATTGTGATTGAATAACATTGTAGTCTTTTTCATAGTTAGTATTTTTGGCGCCCCAGTTGGTTACTGGGGCGCTACTTTTTTTATTTATTACCTTAGCGCAAGCAAAAACCGATGCATTGATACGCAAAGCAGTAATACCCGCAGCAGGATTTGGCACTCGCATGTTGCCTGCCACCAAATCGCAACCGAAGGAAATGATGCCCGTGGTTGATAAACCTGTGATACAATACGTGGTAGAAGAAGCCGTGGCATCGGGTGTAACAGATATACTGATGGTAATAAGCAAGGGCAAGCGCGCCATTGAACACCATTTTGACCGTAGCTACGAGCTAGAGGCCCAGCTTGAGGAAAAAGGCAAGGCAGAGCTGTTGGCGTCAATAAAGCGCATCAGTAGTATGGCCAACATACACTTTGTGTGGCAAAAGGATTTGAACGGCTTGGGCGATGCAATAAGCTATGCCAAATACCATGTAGGCAACGAGCCATTTGCCGTGCTGTTGGGCGATACTATAATGGATAACCCCGGCGACCCAGTGCTACTGCAACTGATAGCCCAGTATCAAAAAACCAATGCCAGCGTAGTAGCTATGGAACGTGTACCCATGGAAAAGGTGCACCACTATGGTATTATGGATGGTGAAGATATTGGCAATAACCTGTTTAAAGCCCGCAGTTTTGTAGAGAAACCAAAGGCCGAAGATGCCCCGAGCAACTTGGCTATTGGTGGCCGATACATTTTTAACCCGGTGATATTTACCTATTTGGAGCAGATTGGCCGCGGCGTAAACAACGAAATACAACTCACTGATGCCATGCAAATGATGCTGCAAGCGCATGATATGTATGGGTATGTGTACGAAGGCACCCGCTATGATGTAGGCAACACCCTCGATTTCATTAAAACCAATATTGCCCTGGGGCTGAAGCGTGCCGATATTGGGCCTGCGCTAGCAGAGTGGTTAAAAGGGTTGAAGATGTAACAATCTTTAACTTACCTAGCTATTAGCAAACCATTACCACAATATTCGATTATTTCACTTCCTTATCGTGCAGGCACTCTTGTAGGTAGGCAAATACGGCCAAAAGGTCATTTTTGCGCAGGTGGGGGTAGTTCTCCAGCAATTCATCTAGGGTCCACTCTAGCGAAAGGCCTTCCATCAATTGCTCTAAGGTAATTTTAGTGCCCTTAATACTTGGTTTCCCCTCTGGGTTCAAAACAATGTGGTTGCGCCATTCCATGCGGTAAAAGTAGGGTATTTTGGTGGATTTGTTGACTGGTTAATTGGAGGATTGGGGAAAAGTTTAGGCGCAAGTTGCGCGAAAGAGTTGAAGGAGAGT
>CAIOSU010000433.1 GCA_903861055.1 uncultured bacterium | reverse complement strand
CGGTGGGTTGCTCTTGCTCAACATGGCCATGGTCGCCACAGCTGCGTTGTTGTATTTCCTGGGCACCCTCATGGTGAGCGGGCTGGCCGGTTTCGTTTTGGGCGGTCTTTTCGCCTTGCCGGTCTTCATTCTGTCTCAGTCCATTCAGTTGGGCGCGAACGCTCACGTCTACGGCGTGCTTACGCGGACGTCACCTGCCACGGCCGAGGAAGATCGTTCGGGGCTTTTCTTGGGCATCTCGATGAGCAGCGTCGGGGCGGTCACACTGGTGCTCGCTCTTGTTTTTGTCTTTCAGGACGGCTCATCAAGCGCATCAGATGATCGCAGTGGCACGCCCACGTCATCAGAGGAGCGAGCCCCAAGACGCCGTCGAAAGCTTGTTGCGCCACAAGAAGAAGCCCTCAAACCCATCGAAGTCCTTGATGAGGCGTCTCCCTCCGAGCTCGAGGCTGAAGCGGTACCGAAATACAAGCGCCGCTCACGCTTTCGTTAAGTCGTCAGGTTTCAAAAAGTTCCAGCGGGGGCTCGAGTGGGGTTTCGGGCCCTCGCTTTTTATTAAGAAGATCAATACTTTACGGCCCATCATGTCGTATAGCTCAACAGCACTTATGGGCAGTCCGCCAACATTAACCGACAAGAGGCCAGTAGTTGGGTTCGGAAAAACATTCACTGGCACTGTTACGCGCTCTGCAATGCCCACGGTGCGCTGCGTAGCAACCGTATTGGTATAGATAGGCGGATTGAAGTCGAAGTAAATGGCTGCTTGGTTGGTTACTTCTTCCAATTGCGTTTTGTCCAAAACTTCAATATCAAACTCCACAAAGCCGTGGCTCAATGACTCATTTACGTTGCTATCAGGCAATAGGATGTTGTTGAACACGAAATGAACGATGCGCTCTTCGTAAAACTCAATTTCCACGTTGTGGCTGGCAGCAATAAATCGGAAAGAAGATATGTTCAAATCGCTATCGAGCGTGTCGCGCACCACAATGTTGAAGGCAGTATCGGTGCCCGTATTCTGAAAACGGATTAAATAACGCAACAACGTATCCTCTACCATTGCTGGCCCGTCAATGCTTTCGTTGCTGGCATTAAACACTTGTTTGTCGTTCGGGTCGTATGAGCCTACTATAACGGTGCTGCAAGAAGCGGTGTTGTTGGTCAAGTCTTGGTCGGTAGCGTTAAACATATTGATGCTACCCGTATGGGTAAGCACTTGGCCCAAACTTACGGTAGGTATTAATGGCAAGGTTACGTATACACCAAAGTTGAGGGTTTGCTGCGGCAGTAGACCAGTTACGCTGTAGTATATGGTGGTAGGGCCGTAAGTAACGCTATCGATAGTAATGCCTGCCGGAAGGGTGAAAGTAGGTACATCAGTAACAGCGCTACTAAGCACTATGCTACCCGATACATTGGCAGCATTTACGCCATAATTAGAGATGGTAACACTATTGTATTGCACAAAGCCGGGCCTTGCTACACCACAATAAACCGTTATGCCCACATTGTTAGGCGTAACGCTGGTTTTCGGAAAATCCAAGCCAGTTATGGTATTGGTATCTACCACGTTCACTAATAAGGTATCAATGCCACAAGTATCAATCAAAGTAGCGCCTGTGCCATATTGTGATACCACTGCATTGTAACTGCCCAAAGGCACAAAAGCGCTCCAAACACCACTGCCATTGGTGTAGGCATAATAGCCCGGTTGTATAGAAACCATATAACCCGAAAGGCCTAAATCGCCGCTAGTGTAGCTGCAGTCGCCGTCCAAATCAACATAAACCCTTCCCCCAATGTGGGTGTAACAGCCTTGATCAACGGTAACAAAACGGTGCACCACTGCCGAGCAACCATTGGCATCGGTAACGGTTACGGTATGCCCACCTACTGGCAAGCCGGTGGCGGTATCGGTAGTGCTGCCATTGCTCCAAAGGTAGGTAAATGGCGCATTCCCATTTTGGGGGGTTGCTACCAAAGTGCCGCCACTGCCAATGCAATTTGCAGCGCTGATTTGGTCTACGTTTACTTGCAGACTATTGTTATTTACTACCGTAGTTTGCACCAATATACAACCTGAGTTGTCGGTAACCGTAACGATGTAAACACCAGCCGACAAGCCAGTAATAGCGTTAGAAGTATCGCCATTGCTCCATTGGTAACTAAAAGGCGGATTGCTGCCGCTCACGGTAATTTGGCTGGAGCCATTGCCGGCACCTATGCAGGTCTCGGGGGTAGCTTGCAACGATAGTATGGTAAAACTGCCACTAGCCACAGTTGCCGTTTCGGTAGCAATACAGCCGTTGGCATCAGTTACGGTTACGCTGTAATTGCCAGCAGGTAAGTTGCCCACTTGCGGAGTTGTACCGCCGTTGCTCCACAAATAAGTATAAGGACCTGCGCCACCGCTTACTGAAAGTACCGCCGTGCCATCGTTGCCGCAACTAGCCGGGGTGGTAGAAGTTAGCAAGAGAAGGGTTGGCTGGTTAGTTACGGTGATGGTTTGGGTGGCCGAGCAGCCAAAGTTGTCGGTAGCGGTTAAGGAGTACGTACCATCGATAAGACCGCAATTGGTAGGACCTGAGAAACTATTGCTCCAAACATAGTTTGCACTAGTGCCCGCAGCGGTGGCCACCGCACAGGCGGTGCCCGCGCAACTGTCATAAACCAGAGCCACGCTTATGTTAAGCGTTCCTTGGCCTATAAAAACGGTATCGCTCGCGGCACATCCGTTGGCATCTATTACGCTCACAGCGTACACTCCGGGTGCTAAGCCAGATACTTGGGGTGCATTACTTCCTGTGCTCCAAAAATAAGTATACGGAAACGTGCCACCAGTGGCACTCACCCACGCAGAACCAAAAGTAGTTATACATGAGCTACCACTGCCCGATGCAAAAGCAGTTAATATGGGTGGCTCAGTAATGGTAGCTGTGCCAGTAACTGTTGCACCCAAATTGTCGGTTACAGTAATGGTGTAAGTACCAGCCGGACCATTTACTAGGTTTGCCGTAGTGCTTCCGTTGCTCCAAACGTAGGTATAAGGGGCAATACCGCTAGTTACAGTGGTAATGATACCACCATCGTTGCCACCAGCACAATTAACATTGGTGGTGGTAAAGGTAACGGTAAGCTGGGCAAAGGCTAGGCCAAATACGCATAGCAGACCCGTAAGAGTGAGTAACAGTTTTTTCATTAGTGTGGTTTTAAAGGTTAAAAGCAGTACTACAACCAACCAGCAAGTATACTTGCTGAAAATAGCGCTCACTTAGAAAAAACCACACGGGCAGTGGCTGGCACTATATTGATATAGACATAAACATAGGATTATTTAAGATAACTCACAAGAACTCTTATGAAATAATTTTCTATTTGTAGTTTTCCGGAAATAAATAGGCCGAGACATGAGTGCCTCGGCCTATTTTATATTAGTAGTGGTTGTTTTCAACCGGGTATTATTGTTTCCACTTAATGGTGCAACCAATGGCTTTAGTACTGGCTGGGTCCGGTTTTTTGCCACTGTTTATAGCCGTTACGGCATTTTCAACATACTTGGTTTTGTCGGGGTTGGTGTTCTCGGTATCGTTATCGATGGCGCCAATATAGGCAACCGAAAACTTGCCACTATTGCCACGGGTAAGCAAAAAGGCATGTGGTGTGCGGGTGGCACCGTATGCTTTGGCAATAGCCTGGCTCTCGTCGTGCAAGTACGGGAAATTGAACCCTTTATCTTTAGCACGCTTTACCATACCTTCAAAGTTGTCGTCCGGGTATTTGCTGGCATCGTTAGGGTTGATGGCTACTACCGGAAAACCAAGGCCTTTCAATTTGCTATTTAAGGCCACAATGCGGTCTTCGTAAAGCACGGCATACGGGCAATGGTTGCAAGTGAAAATAACGATTACCCCTTTCACATCCTTATAATCGGATAGGGAAACCATTTTGCCATCAATGTTCTTTAATTTGAAATCGGGGGCTAAATCGCCAACTTCAACACCGGCAAACGCTAGAATACCAATGGTCATAAAAGCGAATAACGAAAGTACTTTTTGCATAGGTTTATTCTAAGAGTGGTTTTATAAAGTTTACTAATTCTTCGTAAGTAAAAGAGCCTTCGTGAAACTTACTTACCTTGCCCGTCTTTTTCACTACCAATGTAGCAGGTATAGCTCCACTCCATTTGGGGCTTACTTTATCGATCCAGGCATTATAGTCGGGCGCGTTTAACAATACCACCTCGCTTTTCAACTTTTTTTGGCCCACAAACTCCACTACCTTAGCATGCTTGCTCTTAAAATCGATGCTCACAAAAACTACCGCAACCCCTTTTGTCTGATAGTCCAGTGCCAACTTCTCGAAAGCAGGCATCTCCTCAACACAAGGCTTGCACCACGTAGCCCAAAAATTATACACTACCAGTTCTTGCTTTTGATTTGCCATGCGGGCCTGCAATTGCTCAAAGGTGAGTATCTCCACATTTTGGGCTAGAAGTGCTTGGCCAAAGCCAAACAACAATAACAAACCCAACATACACTGTTGCATTATTCTTTTATCAGTTTTTGAACCAACGCCACTACTTCGGCGTCGTAAACCGATGTTTTCGGACTGAATGTGGCTACTACTTCGCCTTTTTTGTTGATGACGAATTTCTGGAAGTTCCAACTAACATCACCCTCTACGTTTCCGTTTTTATCTTTATGCGTCAAAAAGTCATACAGTGGGCTGATATCCTTTCCCTTCACCTCAATCTTCTCGAACATATCAAAGGTTACGCCATAGTTCTTTTCGCAAAAGCTTTTGATGTCTTCGCTAGTACCAGGCTCTTGATGCATAAAGTTGTTCGCCGGGAAACCCAAAAGCGCAACGCCCTTGCTGTTATATTCTTTATAAAACTTCTCTAAGTCGGCATACTGTGGCGTAAAGCCGCATTTGCT
>CAIOSU010000432.1 GCA_903861055.1 uncultured bacterium | reverse complement strand
TTTGCCTGGCAAATAATATCACCTAATAGTATTTGCTATGGCGCTCGATCCACAAAAATTTGTTGCCGAAGGACTCACCTACGACGACGTACTTTTAATCCCTGCTTATTCTGAAGTTTTGCCCCGTGAAGTAGATACTTCTACCTGGCTAACCCGTAACATCCGTTTAAATATTCCTATTGTTTCGGCAGCTATGGATACCGTTACGGAATCTGGCTTGGCTATTGCCATTGCTCAGGCAGGCGGTTTAGGCATGCTGCATAAAAACATGTCAATTCAGGCCCAAGCTGATGAGGTACGCAAAGTAAAACGTTCGGAGAGTGGCATGATTCAAGATCCGGTAACCCTTTCTGAAGATGCCTTGGTAAGTGATGCTTTCCAAATTATGAAAGAATTTAAAATTGGGGGCATTCCGGTAATTAACGCAGATAAAAAATTACTGGGTATTATTACCAATAGAGATTTACGCTTTCAGAAAGATATGAAGAAAGCCGTGAGCCAGGTAATGACCAAAGAAAACCTGGTTACCGCCCCGCTAGGCACTACACTTTTACAAGCAGAAGTAATACTTCAGGATTATAAGATTGAAAAACTCCCTATTGTAGATGCCAAAGGTATTTTGGTAGGATTGATTACGTTTAAAGATATTCAAAAATTTAAAAATTTCCCGAAAGCCTGTAAAGACGAACAAGGTCGTTTGCGTGTAGGCGCTGCCGTTGGTGTAACCGCCGATACGATGGATCGGGTAGCTGCTTTGGTAAAAGCTGGAGTAGATGTAATTGCTATTGATACGGCTCATGGCCACTCAAAAGGAGTAATTAATCAACTTAAAGAAGTAAAAGCAAAATACCCAAATTTGCAAGTAATTGCAGGAAACATTGCCACTGGAGCGGCTGCAAAAGCCCTTGCCGATGCTGGAGCCGATGCCGTGAAAGTAGGTATTGGCCCAGGTTCTATATGTACTACCCGAATTATTGCTGGCGTGGGTGTTCCACAATTATATGCTGTTTACGAGTGCGCCAAAGCATTGAAAGGTACTGGCGTGCCGGTAATTGCCGATGGCGGAATTAAACATACCGGTGATATTGCCAAAGCCATTGCAGCTGGTGCCAGCACCATTATGGCAGGTTCTTTATTTGCCGGGGTAGAAGAATCGCCGGGTGAAACCATTATTTACGAAGGGCGCAAGTTTAAATCTTACCGAGGAATGGGCTCTATTGAAGCCATGGAACAAGGCTCCAAAGACCGTTATTTCCAAGATGTGGAAGATGATATTAAGAAGTTAGTACCCGAAGGTATTGTAGGCAGAGTGCCTTTTAAAGGTAGTTTGGCCGAAGTAACCTATCAATTTATTGGCGGTTTAAAAGCCAGTATGGGTTATTGCGGAGCAGCAACAATCGATAAATTGCAAGAAGCGCAATTTGTGCGCATTACCGCATCGGGTATTCGCGAAAGCCACCCACACGATATTGCCATTACCAAAGAAGCACCCAACTATTCTCGATAACATGAAGAGCATTTGCGTTTTTTGTGGTTCCAATTTCAATGGAGACCCCCAACTTTTAGCTACTGTAAATGACCTGGCTCAGCAATTGGTTAAACAAGATATTACCTTGGTTTATGGCGGCGGTAGAGTAGGAGTGATGGGTTTACTAGCCGATGAAGTGTTGAAAAATGGTGGTAGGGTGATTGGAGTAATTCCACAATTTTTAATGACCAAGGAAGTAGGTCACGTAGGTCTTACTGAACTAATCATTACCGAAAATATGCACGAACGCAAGCAAAAGATGGCCGATCTGTCTGATGGCGTAATTACCCTGCCAGGAGGTTACGGCACCATGGAAGAGTTTTTTGAGGTACTTACTTGGTTGCAGTTAGGCTTGCATCATAAACCCATTGGTTTGTTAAATGTAGGTGGATTTTACAATCCATTATTAACTCAATTAGACGTGATGGTGGAGCAGAAATTCTTGAAACCCATCAATCGGGACTTGGTGTTGAGCAACGACAAGGTGGTAGACCTTTTGGCGCAAATGGATAGCTTTGATGTACAA
>CAIOSU010000431.1 GCA_903861055.1 uncultured bacterium | reverse complement strand
GGGCATTGCCATCAATGGTTACACGATCGGTTAGTAACAGTTCGGTTCCTTTTAATGCTCCATTACCCAAGCAAACAATGTTATGTTTTTCTATATATTCAGCAATGAAATTTTCTTCGGTAAGTATCCAAGGGGCTGCCGGCTTAAGCTCAGCTAATTGACTATTGTATAGTGCCGCGTATACCTCCATGCGTCGGGCATCTATCATGGGGCAGAATATAGCATTTGCGTTGGGTTTGTCATGCACGGCTATATAGCCTGCAACCATAGCCATTAACGTGCTCACCGCTATCAAAGGCTTGCCAGTAGCATAACAAATGGCTTTTGCAGCACTAGCCCCAATGCGCAATCCGGTGTAGGAGCCGGGGCCCGAACTTAGGCACACGGCATCTAGTTGTTGAGCCTTTATACCAGCTTCATTAAGCACTGCTTCTATAAAAGGGGTCAGCAATGATGCGTGCAGGTTGCCTTCGTTGTTTTCCCGCAGGGCTGCTATCTCTCCGTTTATGGAAATGCAAACCGAACAGTTATTGTTGGAGGTTTCTATGGATAGTATTATGGGCATAGCTTGGAGCGCCTAATTTAGCAACTCTAAGTAGATTTAATGCAACGCTTGACTCAAAAACTTTAGAATAGCTTTTTCGCATTATTGCATTAGGTTTACGTTTACTTTTTTAACTCATTGCCTTATGCGCGCCGAAGATTGGATAAAGCACCTGCAGCTGCTGCCTCACCCCGAAGGGGGTTTTTATAAAGAAACCTATCGTTCAGAGGGTTTTGTAAAGATGGAGAGTAGCCCAAACGGGCATTTGCGTAACTACAGCACAGGTATATATTTTCTATTGGTTGACAATAATTTTTCGGCTTTTCACCGTATTGCCAGCGACGAAATGTGGCATTACTATGCTGGCCATACCCTTGAGTTGTTTGAAATTGATGAGGATGGTGTGCTATTAAGGACTTTGATAGGCATTGACATAAGCGCGGGTGCTGTGCCACAGTATGTAGTAAAAGCGGGCAACTGGTTTGCAAGCAGGGTCCTGAGTCAGCAGGGTTTCGTGCTTACGGGCTGCACGGTTTCGCCAGGTTTCGATTTCCACGATTTTGAAATGGCCGACCGAAACGAGTTGATAGTAAACTATCCTCAACATGCTGCTGAAATAACAGCACTCACCCGAATAGGTTAATTAACAGCATTTTAGTGTTTTGTTGGGCTATTTGTTACTACATTAGCAATCTGAAAATTGGATATGAAACAGGCATACATTTGGGTAGCATTTGTGCTGCTTTTGGTTTTGAATATAGTATTAATGATGCGCCTAAGCCACGCCAATAAACGAATTGATATGATGGTGGCTAGTAGGCAAGAAGCGCCAAACCTTGGCGGCCACCAAGCACACGAAGACGACGAAGAAATAGAGCTGGCTGTGGTAATGAGCCACATACAGCGCCATGCCAATAAACTATACTTTGCAGGTCAAAACGAAAACTGGCCACTTGCCGCATTTTATGTACACGAATTAGAGGAGTCGATGGAAGAAGTTGAAGATGGCCACATTGAAGAAGATGGCATCAATATCTCTAAATTGATGAAATCAATAGGCTTACCGGCACTAAAAACGATGGAGGATGCCGTTGAGGGCAAAAATAAGGCAGCATTTACAAGTGCTTACACCAATTTAGTAAGCAACTGCAATACTTGCCACCAAAGCGCTGCCCACCCTTATATTGTTATCATCAACCCCACCACTCCTGCGCTAGATAACCAGCAGTATTAAAGGGTTTCTTTTAGGTGTTTATCGCTACACTTAGCAAATTTTCCTGCGTTGTGCATAATAGTATACGCCGTTTTGGCTTTGCACATTAAATAACACAATATTAAGATACAATTAAGATTTGTAACAAACAATTAATTTAATCCACTGATATAAAGTGCATTAGTACTGTATTTGATGGTAAATTGTGAATAAATCTATGCGGGACGTCTAATATTGTTTCAGAATTTACCCCTATCTTTTACAACAAATTAACCTAACTACCCGTTTAAGTTAATATAGTGCTTTTCCTGAACCCGCTAAATTCGGAAGCTATGAAAGTGAACAATTCAATTAATGCGCTATTCTTGGCGTTCTGTTTGTTGCTGTTGGGCTTTGTTTATATCAATACCAAGTTTATGGATGAGTTTGAGTTGAAAAGAAACACGGAAAACCCTGTGAAGCCTGCAAACCCAGACCAACCACCCGTAGACACTGGAAAAATATTGGAATAAACGAGCGTCCTTATCTTTTAATACCTGCTCTTATGCCCAAGTATATAAATGCTTGAAGCAGAAGTACCAGCGCGATTGCTATTGCGGGTATCATCCACGAAATACTACCCCCTGTTTCAAACCCATAACTGTTTAGCAGCGTATGCATTGCGGCCACGAGTGCGGCCAATATGACTATTACCGATGCCGCGCAACCAAGCAAGATGAACATAAATTGTTTGTTCAAGGTTTTGGCAAGTTCGCTTGGCCGGTAACCTAGGTCCAGCAATATACCTATCTCTACCTTGGCCCTACTAATAATGAGTTGGAAATTCATTAAAAAGATGGCAAATGATAAGAACACAAACATGCCGCCAATGCTGCCAGAGATGGCACTTACTATCTGCAGTGTATTGGCCATGCCCCCTAGGCGCAAGTCATCGGCATTGGTGTCGTAGTTTTTGACCGTGAGATAATCTTTTATCTGTTCGTTTGCTGGGTCGTCAATTTGCAGAATCACTCGGGTGGGTTGCGGTGCCGGCGCGTTGCCATATTTTTCGTTGGCCCAGAGCAAAAAGTCCTCGGGAACCAATACCGAAGGAATCCTATCAGTAAAACCCACCACCTTAGCTGTTAGCAATCGGGTGCTGCCGTTGCCCGAAATCTTTATTTTGATAGGTATAAGTTGTATAGTAAGTGGGCTTAGCTGGGGCATATGTTTTTGCGACATAGCCAAACTGAAGTTATATATCCTTAAAAAATCGCTGGCTACCAGCACGGGCACAAAGTTGTCGGTGCTATCCCACTCAAACGAGGCGGGTACGGTATCCAAGAACCTAGTGGGCACACTCTCCATGTATAAATCGAAGGCAAGGCCCATTTGCTCGCTAACATCGGCATATATATTGAAAGTGTTGGTGCGGAAAAGCCCCATGTCTTTCACAAAAGGCTGGCCTTGGAGGCTATCCAGTTGCGCTTCGGTAAACATTGATATGGTTTTGTCGAACATGTTGGCCATGTTCACCGTCTTGTTTACTATTATGTAGTTTTTCTCGTCTTCGCTACGCTTGGTTATCTGCCTAATGTCTAAATAAAACTGGATGGAAAGCAAGGTAATAAACAGTCCTATCCAAAATCCGCCAGTGGCCACAATCAGCTGCCAGCGGCTTTGTTTGCCCCAGAATATTTTACCCGTTAGTTTCATCCAGTTGCAGGCTTTGGTGGTAGGTAAAATATTTATCGGCGCCCAAGCCTGCAATCAGCAAACCGGCGTTGCGTGCAGCGCAAGCCTTTTGTATGAGGTTGGCCGCAATTTGGCGGTTGGCTTCATCTAAATGGCTAAAAGGTTCATCGAGCAATAGATATTCAAAAGGCTGCAGCAAACTGCGGATGATGGCCACTCGCTGCCGCTCGCCATACGACATGGTGCCGCAGGTTTTATCTAAAAGCCTCATTATGCCCAAATGAGTTGCCATTTCGGCTATCTGCTCTTTAGTAACTGTTTTGGTGAGCTGCTGTTTTAGCAATAAGTTATCCCAGCCAGAAAGGTCGGCAAACAAGCGTAGGTCTTGAAACACCACCGATAGGCGTTCGCTCCTGAGTTGTGCCCATTCGTTAGCAGTAAAACTTTGGATGTTTTTACCATCAATTTTTACTTGGCCTTGGTAGTCGTTACGGTTGCCGTATATTATATTCAGTAACGTTGATTTGCCACGGCCCGATGGGGCAACCAGTTGGATCCATTGGCTGGGTTCAAGTACTACTTGCCGCAACCATACACCAGAGGTTTTTGGGGCAATTTCGATAAGCGGTTCGGGTATTAAATGCTCCAGCTGTATTTGCATGTGGCATTGTTTCTTATTGCTGATTGATAATAACCAGCCTTGAGTAGGTGGTTTGGTTGCCAGTAGTAAGGCCAACCAAATAGGCACCAGGAGCCAATGTTTTGTCGAAGGTAATAGTATGCTCGTTAGCGCCATCGTATAACAAGCCCATATCCTGTTGGTAAACGGTTCGCCCATCAAAGCCGGTAATGTTCACTTGTGCCTTGGTGCTAGCGGGCAAATCGAACGATAAGGTAACTTGGCTGCCCTGCAATGGGTTGGGATACATTTGCAGCATTTGGTTGTTGTTGGCCACATTCAAAATGCCAGTCTCATTGTGGCCTGTGTATTCTTGAGCGCCAATTGCTGCTTTGTATGCATTTACACGACCATAACCGAGTTCATTACTCCAAGTGCCGGCGGTATAGTTTTGGTTATAGTTGTAGCCACCTACCCTATCGGCAGTGCTGCCCAATACATAGCGCACCGCGCTTAACGACAAATCAGGTCGCACAGAAAGAATCAGCGCAACCACTGCTGCAGCGTTGGGGCAAGCTGCGGAGGTGCCATTGAAACTAAAGGTATAGTCGCCGCTGGTGTATCCTTTGTTTCCGCTTATATCGCAAGTGGTAATTTTTACACCTGGCGCTGATACTTCGAGGCCATAACCCCAGCAGCCGGTCCAGTTTTCACCATCACATGAGTTAGGGCTCTTACGCTCGTCGCACATACTGGTAGCATTTACAGCTATGGTTTGCGGCAGTCGGCTAGGCCATATAGGTTCGGTATTGGCATTGCCACTGGAGAACAACATAGGTGTGCCCAAACCCAATCGGCCACTATCAGCAGCGGCTATAATGGCCTCTTCTACCAAAGCAGGGCTGCCCGATAGTAGCTGCAAATAAATATCATCCAACCCCCAAGAGTTGCTCAATATATCGGCCTCAGCGTTTCTCCAAGCCCAATTGATGGCATTGGCAAACCACTGCGATGTTGAGTAAGGTATATCGTTCAAAGGGATACCGCTATAAACGGTATCGATGTAATAAAACACTTTAATCGGGATGATTTTGCAACCATGAGCTACGCCAGCAATACCAATACCATTATCGGCAGTAGCCGCAATAATTCCTGAACAAGCAGTGCCGTGGGCATTGCTTGGCTTGTCGAGATTAGGGTAGCCGTTGCTGCCACCACCAGTGGCATCATAGCCTGGCAATAGTTTGCCTACCAAATCAGGGTGTAAGGTATCTACACCAGCATCAATTACCGCTACCCTAATAAAAGATTCGCCAGTAGTTATGCTCCAGGCACTATCTACATCCATATCTGCATCGGGCGAAGCGATAATACCGTTTACGAATGACGTAGTGCTGTCATTCTGTAAATTCCATTGGCGGCTATAAAACTGGTCGTTTACAACAGCGGCAGTTCGTGGGGTAAGCAAGTAGTTTGGCTCAGCAAAACCATACAAACCACATTGGTTCAGCATTATGGCCGCTTCTAGCGCATTATAGCTCGAGTATTTGTTGGTAGTAAGCCACCAAATGTTTTTCATGTAGGCATCTGGGTAAATAGGGTACAAGTGGTTGCGTTCGGCAAAAGCCAATAACTGTTGGAAGGCAACTTCATTATCCACTTCAACGGCCACCGTGCTCAATATACCAACGGGGTTTGGGCCTTGGCTGCGAATAAATGGTGTGGCTAGTTTTACTTCGTTGTATTGATTAAGGGCAGCAATTATCGTTTTCAATTCGCGGTAATCTGCAACTTCGCGTGGTATTTTGGCAATTACCACTTCGGGGTAAGGCAAGCGCCAAGCATCTTGCAGGCCAACCAATTGCAAAATTAGCTGCTGCGAGGCAACTGGAGTGCCTTGTTTAAACTCCACTATCAACCTATCGCGTAGCACTTCCTTGTCCAACGAGTCTTCCCACTCGGAGTGGAACACGATGTTCTGAGCTGGCAAAACGCCAAGCATCAACACAAAAAGTAAGGAAAATAGTATCTGTTTCAATTATTGTAAGGATTTACCCAAACTGCAATTTAAGGAAAAATTTGTGCATTCAAAACAAATAAATACGGTAATGAGATTTGGATGCCAACTCTAAAAACGGAAAACACCCTAAATTGATGGTAGGTAAACAAATTGTACTATCAAGAACAGGAAGCTTTAGTTAAAAACGATTTAAATTTCAAGGGTGATTTGGTAACTACACAACGCCCAGCGTACTTTATCCGTTATGGAAACTGTTACCATTTTGCATCTTTATGGTAGCTATTGGTTGATTGGTTATTAGTTAACTGGTTATCCAAGTAAAAAATTACATTGTACTTTGTACCTCGTACCTCGTACCTCAAAATATTACGTTATGCGCAAACTCTTTACTATACTCGCCATCATCTCTATTACGGGCCTTACCGCTGCTATTGTTTTGGATAAAGCACCCACCGATATGCTAAAATTCCCCACAGGGCCAGAATATAAAAACGAATGGGCCACGGTAGATAGCCTTTTGAATATCGGCCAGCCGAAAACGGCCCTACCCGTGCTGGAGGGGCTGTATGCAAGTGCCACCAAGGAAAAGGACTATGCCCAAATGGTGAAAACCGTATTTTACCTAAACGGCCTGAAGCTGGAAAACGAAGAAGATGCGCAGCTCAACTTTATTAAAGCCATTGAGGCCGAGGTGGCCAAGGCACCGTTTCCCGCCAAACAGGTAATGCTATCAGGACTGGCAGATGCTTATTGGAGTTATTACGAAAATAGCCGATGGAACATACAGCAGCGCACCGAAACCATGGACGTGGATGCCACCGACCCTGCCACTTGGGATGCGGCCAAGTTTGCCGAGAAAGTGAGCGCCCTGTACTGGCAAAGTCTGCAACCTGCAGATAGCCTGAAGTTGACGCCTGTTGAGGTATTTGACCCCGTAATATTGAAAGGAGAGCGCCGCGATCTGCGCCCAACGCTATACGACCTGTTGGCCCATAAAGCGGTTGGTTTCTTTAAAAATAGCGAAGCAGGAGTTACCCAACCTGCTAATAAATATTACATGGACGACCCGAAGCTTTTTTGGCTTTCGGAAAAGTTTTTGGGCAACAAGCTTAACCACCCAGATAGTGGGGCTTTTAGTTTGATAGCATTGCAATTATTGCAGGAACTTACCAGCCACCAAACCGACCGCAAATATTTGCCGGGGTTGGTAGATGTAGAGTTGGAGCGATTGGCTTTTGTGAAAGACCTATCGATATTGCCGCAAGTGGAAAAAGATAGCCTATATAGCGTAGCCTTAATGGCTTTGGCTAAGCGTTATGCTAACGATACCAGCAGCGCTATGGTTAACTATACCCTTGCGCAGCACTATGTAAACTTGGGTAATAGCTACAGTGCTGAGGATGATACATACCGTTGGAAGCTGAAGGAGGCGCTGACTATTTGTAAGGCTACTGTTGCCAAATACGCTAATGATGAAGGAGCTACCCTTTGCGCAAACCTAATAAGGCAAATAGAAGATGCAACTTACAACTTGCAAACCGAACAAGTATTGGAGCCCAACAAGCCCGCATTGGCATTAGTAAATGTCAAAAATGCGGACAAACTATACTTTCGCTTGGTGAAGATACCATTGCTATTGACTTATGAAATTCCAAGTATTGATGAAGAAAAGTGGGTGAATAATTTACTAGCCTTGCCAGTTTACCGCTCATGGAATCAAGCCATAACAAATGTAGGCGACTACCAAAACCATTCATATGAGATTGCCATGGAGGGTTTGCCCCAAGGCAAGTATTACTTGTTGGCCTCTCTAGACGATTCGTATGATGAATCGTCCAAAATCAATTATGGTGAAGTACAGGTATCAAGCTTAAGCTACATTATCCGAGATCATAAAGGCGGGGGTATGGAGGCAATAGTGCTGGACAGAGCGGATGGAAGGCCAATTAAGAAAGCACGGGTGACGGCTTACGAAAGACACTACGATTATAGCTTATACAAAAACACATTTGAGAAAGGGAAAACCTACATAACCGATTCGGAGGGTCGTGTAGTGATTAATTCAGGTAAAGACTATAGCCAAGTTAGTCTACAAATAAGCGATAAAGGCGATTCGGTCTCTTCGCCATACGGTCACTATATCAACGGATATAATAACCTTAACGAACCGAATTGGAGCCCACAAACAAAGTTTTTTCTCGATAGGGCCATATACCGTCCAGGGCAAACGGTACACTTTAAAGGGTTGGTGTTTGAGAACAAGGGCACCGAAAGTCGATTGATGAAGGGAGAGAAGGTAGAGGTAGTTATGCGCGACTATAACTACCGCGAAATTGGTAAAGCAACCTTCAAGACCAACGAATACGGCACTTTCAATGGCACTTTTGTGTTGCCAGCCAGCAATATAACGGGCAATGTGAGCTTTAGCACTCCATTTGGAGGGGCCTACTTTAAAGTAGAAGAATACAAGCGTCCAAAGTTTGAAGTAACGTTTGAACCTATTACTGGCACCTTTAAAGTGGATGATAGCGTAACCGTAAAAGGCACCGCTAAAGCCTACGCGGGCAGCAACATTGATGGTGCACAGGTGCGCTATCGCGTAGTGCGTGAGGTGCAATACCCTATTTGGGGCTGGTACAGGAGCTATCTTCCCTCGTCACCTGCTATGGAGATAGCCTCGGGCATAACAACTACCGATAGCGTGGGTGGCTACACCGTCAACTTTACCGCCATACCCGACCGCAGTATAGATAAGCAGACCGACCCGATTTTTAGCTACCGCGTGTATGCCGATGTAACCGATATTTCTGGCGAAACCCATAGCAGCGAAGCCACCGTGCGTGTGGGTTATAAAGCATTGGAAATTGCCGTGAATCTGCCAGATGCCATTGACAAGTCCAAACAGGATAGCATCAGTCTAAATGCCAACAACCTCAATGGCGAGCCGGAGCCTACCCAAATGCAATTGAGCATTTACCAACTGCAGGCCCCAGCACAACCGTTGCGCATACGATTGTGGGAAACGCCCGATACCAACTTGATACCCGAAAGCGCCTTCCGTAAGCAGTTTCCGTTGGATGCGTATGGGAAGGAGATGGACTATAAAAACTGGGCGAAAGGCGCGGAGGTGTTTAAAACCAACATGAACACGGGCACCCAAACCAAGTTTTTGCCTAATATGGCCACCTGGCAGCCGGGCGTATATTCGGTGGAATTGACTGCTAAAGACCGTTTCGGGCAGGAAGTAAAGAGCCTACAATATGTAACGGTGTTTGGCGAAAAGGATAAGAGCATACCGTTGCCACATTACTTGTGGAGCAAATTATTGACCCCAACCGTGGAGCCGGGCGGCAACTTGCGTTTCCTTATCGGCACGGCAGCAAAGGATATGAAGGTGCTGTATGAGGTGGTGCAAGGCGACAAAATAATTAAGCAAGAGTGGATTAAGCTGAGCAAGGAACAAAAGGTAATGGAGTTCTCAGTTACGGAAGCTAACCGTGGCGGCCTAAGCGTGCGGTTTGTAACCATTAAGGATGGCCGCTTTTATAGCGACAATTTCCAAGTAATCGTTCCTTATCCATCCAAAGACCTTAGCCTATCATTTGAAACCTTCCGCGACAAACTGACACCCGGCGCCGAGGAGCAATGGAAAATAACCATCAAAGGCCCAAAAGGAGAAAAGGTGGCCGCAGAGCTATTGGCCAGCATGTACGATGCCTCGTTAGATGCTTTTGTAAAACATGCATGGGACTTTGACCTACCCGGCCGGGGTCAGCGATACAGCAGCGTGGATACTTGGGATGGATGGCCATTTGGTTTGGCCAACTTCAATACCTACAGCGTCGCTGATCCAGAAGATTTTTGGTATGAAAATAGTTTGCAGCGGTATGATGAGCTGGAGCTTTATGGGGTCGGCCAAAACTACGATTATAGAGGCCGCGGTGACATCTATTATTCTTTTAGTGATGAGTTGAGCGAATCACCAACGATGAATCTCCAAACAGTTGCCAGCACTGGAGGAAGCAGGAGCAAGAATTTGGACTTAGCAATTGAGCAAGTCCCAGGGGTAAAAATGGGATATGGGGAAGGTAGTGGCGAATCAGACAAATTAGCCCTTGAAGGGGCTCTCCTCCCACCAAACCCTAACCAAGCGGGTGGCGACCCTGAAATAGTTCCCCGCAAAAACCTGCAGGAAACGGCCTTCTTTTATCCAAGTGTTGAAACAGATGCTGATGGTAATTTTGTGTTGAAATTCACCGTACCTGAAGCATTAAGCCGTTGGAAATTTCAAGGGTTTGCACACACACAAGCGTTGGATTATGGCCTTGTTACCAAAGAAGCCGTTACCCAAAAAGAACTGATGGTATTCCCCAATGCCCCTCGTTTCATGCGGGAGGGCGATACCATTGTGTTCAGTGCCAAAGTGAGCAACCTCAGCGAGAACGCCCTTACTGGCTCTGCCAAATTGCAGCTGTTTGATGCCTTCAGTATGCAGCCTATTGATGCACAATTTAAGCTATCGGGTGCCAGTCAGCCAATAGCCATGGGTAAGGGCCAAAGTGCCGTAGCCAAATGGACGCTGATAGTGCCCGAAGGCCTTTCGGCAGTCGTGTACCGCGTAAGCGCGCAAGCGGGTAATTATACGGATGGCGAAGAAAGCGCTTTGCCTATTCTGAGCAACCGCATATTGGTTACCGAAACGTTGCCCATCAACCTATCGGGCACCGAGACCAAAAAGCTGACGTTTGATAAGCTGCTCAACTCTGGCAAATCAAAAACCCTGCGCCACCAAGGCTTGACGTTGGAACTGACCGCCAACCCAGCTTGGTATGCCATACAGGCATTGCCGTACCTCATGGAGTACCCATACGAGTGTAGCGAGCAGACCTTCAACCGCTATTATGCCAACAGTATAGCCGCACACATAGCCAATAGCAAGCCACAGATACGCGCCGTGTTCGAGCAATGGAAAACGGCTGACGCACTAGTGAGTAACTTGGAGAAAAACCAAGAACTAAAGAACATCATTTTAGAAGAAACACCTTGGGTGCTACAAGCTCAAAATGAAACCGAGCGCAAAAAACGGGTAGGGTTGTTGTTTGAGCTGAACAATTTGGCTCGTCAGCAAGAAAACAGCCTGCGTAAATTGGTGGAGGCACAAAGCCCCAACGGCGGCTGGCCGTGGTTTAAAGGCGGACAAGATAACCGTTACATTACCCAATACATCGTTACCGGCATTGGCCGCTTGGTGAAAATGGGTACTATCGATTTGGCCAAAGAAGACCAATTGAACAAGGCCCTATTGAACGGCATGCGCTATTTGGATGCCCGCATCAAAGAGGATTACGACAACTTGTTGAAGTATAAAGCCAAGCTGGACGATAACCAACTTTCGAGCACACAATTGAGCTATTTGTATGGCCGCAGTTTCTTTAGCTACCCGGTGTCAGAAGCTAGCAAAACGGCTTACGACTACTACCTTGGCCAAACCAAAAATTATTGGAACAAGCTGGGAACTTACGAGTTGGGCATGGCGGCTATTGTGCTCAATAGGCTGCAAAGCGACAAAAATGATAAAACCGTTGGCTTAATCATGACTTCTTTGAAGCAAACCGCCATCCATCACGAGGAGTTGGGCATGTACTGGAAATCGATTCGTGCGGGCTATAGCTGGTACGAAGCACCAATTGAGTCGCAAGCGTTGTTGATTGAGGCTTTTGTAGAAGAGGGCAACGACACTAGCTCCGTAGATGCCATGCGCTCTTGGTTGCTTAAGCAAAAGCAGGTGCAAGATTGGGGCAACACCAAAGCTACCGCAGATGCTTGCTATGCCTTGCTTTTGGAAGGTACTGACTGGTTAAGCGAAACCCCTAAACTGACCGTAAAACTAGGCGACAAAACCATCGATGGCAACGCCAATGCCGAGCCAGGCACGGGCTACAGCAAAACCACTATTAGTGGCAGCGAGGTAACCGCCAACATGGGCAACATTAACGCCACCCGCGAGGGCAAAGGCATTAACTGGGGTGCGTTGTATTGGCAGTATTTTGAGCAGTTGGACAACATTACGCCTGCCCAAACACCACTAAGCATTGTGAAACAACTATACGTGCAACGCGATGGTGCTAATGGCCCCGTGCTAGAATTGGTAACCGAAAAAACTGACCTAAAACCTGGCGATGTGTTGAAAGTCCGGATTGAAGTGCGCGTGGATAGGGATATGGAGTTTGTGCACCTAAAAGATATGCGCGCTGCAGGTTTGGAGCCGATAAACGTACTAAGCAGCTACAAATGGAAAGGCGGCTTGGGCTATTACGAAAGCACCCGCGATGCCGCCACCAACTTCTTTTTTGATAGGTTGTCGCGTGGCACGCATGTGTTTGAGTACCCATTGCGCGTAAACCTCAGCGGCTCGTTCAGCAACGGCATCACTACCATACAGTGCATGTACGCCCCAGAGTTTGCCGCGCATAGCGCAGGGGTGAGGATAATGGTGAGGTAATGCGTATGGAAAATAGGTAAAGTGTTTTATCTTAGCTTTCATAAAAG
>CAIOSU010000430.1 GCA_903861055.1 uncultured bacterium | reverse complement strand
GCTACATCTTGGTATTTCTCATGGCCTTTGCCAGCCACCAGCACTATATCAGTTGGTTGCGCCAAGGCACATGCGGTGCGGATGGCTTCCTTACGGTCTTGTATGGTAAGCACGCGATTGGCAAATACAGGTGTTACACCCGCTTGCATTTCTCTCAATATCTCGGCTGGGTCTTCGTTGCGCGGGTTATCGCTGGTAAGTATTACACGGCTGCTCAACTCGCAAGCGATACGAGCCATCACTGGGCGCTTCTCTCTATCGCGGTTGCCACCACAACCCACTACGGTTATTACTTGCTCGTTGCCGGTGCGAATGGCTTGTATGGTTGATAGTACTTTTTTAAGTGCATCTGGCGTGTGTGCATAGTCCACTATACCCACTACTTTTTGCTTGAGCGACACCACATAATCAAAGCGGCCCTCGGCAGAGGCTAGGTTGCTTATGGCGCTTAGTACTTCAAGTTTATCGCCGCCCAACAACATAGCAATGCCATATACAGTCATTAGGTTGTAGGCATTGAATTCGCCAATTAATCGGGTGTGCATTTCAACACCATCCACATCCAATATCAAACCATCGAATGAGTTCTCAACTATACGACCTTTGAAATCGGCAATACGGCTAAGGCTGTAGGTTTTGATGGCAGCTTTGGTGTTTTGCACCATTACACGGCCGCGCTTCTCGTCAATATTGGTCAATGCAAAAGCCGATTTCGGCAACTCATCGAACAACTGCTTTTTGGCAGCGATGTAATTATCGAACGTACCGTGGTAGTCTAAGTGGTCGTGGGTGATGTTGGTGAATGCTGCACCTGTAAACTGCAAGCCGCTAGTACGATGTTGCACAATAGCGTGACTGCTGGCTTCCATAAAGGCAAACTCACAACCAGCATCTACCATCTCGGCCAACAAAGCGTTCAATGCTATGGCGTTCGGAGTGGTGTGCGTGGCTGGCACTTCAACATTATCCACCAAATTGCGCACGGTAGAAAGCAAGCCCACTTTATATCCCAAGGTGCGGAACAACTCGTAGCACATGGTAACCGTAGAGGTTTTGCCATTGGTGCCTGTAACTGCAACCAGCTTTAATTTGCTGCTCGGATTGTCATAAAAGTTAGTAGCAGCAAAACCCAATGATACTGAGCTATTAGCCACTTTAATGTAAGTAACACCCGCTTTCAATTCATTAGGCATCTCTTCACAAACGATAGCCGAAGCACCCAACTCTACTGCCTTGGCAATGAAGCTGTGCCCATCAACGGCAGTACCACGCAGGGCAAAAAAGACCGTGCCCACAGCAACCTCACGAGAGTCTAAGCTAAGTTGCTGTAAAGCAACTGCTAGGTCTCCCACGGTTTCCTGCAGGGTTATGCCTTTCAATATGTCCTTCAATAGCTTCATTAGCTCAATTCAATTAGTATGGTTTGGCCCTTGGCACCATTAGTACCAGGGTTAATAGATTGTTGGCGCACGCGGCCCTTGCCCCTTACTTGCACATGCAAACCATAGTTCTCAAGCAAATACACGGCATCTTTTAAACCCATGCCTTGCACATTAGGTACAAGGTTTTCGTTTATGGTGTTTTCGGTAAGTTCTATGTTATTGGTTTTACGCTTGCTGCCTACCCATAGCCCGTCGGTTTCGGTTTCGCATTTCACACCAAGGGTTTCATATACCTCCAGTGCATCAGGCTTAAATCCGGTTTTTATGAATGGTATCTTGTCGGCCACAAATTTTTGATACTCGTTCATGCTCGGGTGTATTTCCATATCTAGGGCATACACTTGGTCCGCAATTTCCCTGAACACTGGGCCTGCTACCCAACCGCCATAAAACACGCCATTACTTGGCGAGTTGATAACCACTATACAAGAGTATTTAGGCTTTTCGGCAGGGAAGAAACCTGCAAAGGAGGCTTGGTAAACCTTTTCGTAACGGCCACTTTTTACAATTTGCGAAGTGCCGGTTTTGCCAGCGAACTTGTAGTTTTTGCTGTAAAGGTGCTCGCCTGTGCCGTTAAGTATTACACCTTCCAACATAGCCCTTACCTGCTTCAAACTCTTATCAGAGCATATTTGGCGAGAAGAAATCTCTGGTTTAAATTTCTTAACCAACTTACCATTCTTCTGTATCGCATCAACCAGATATGGCTTTACCACATAGCCATCATTGGCAATGGCGTTGTAAAAAGTTAACACTTGCAAGGCGGTGAGGCGCCACTCATAGCCCACTGCCATCCATGGCAATGAAATGCCGCTCCAATGGCTACTACTTGGGTCTTTAATATACGGGCTAGCCTCGCCACTAATTTCCACACCGGTTAACTCATTCAGCCCAAATTTATTTAGGTGCTCAATGTATTTCTCTGGCTGGTGACTGTAATACTTATCAATCAGTTTAGCAAAAGCTACGTTGCTAGATACTTCGAAAGCATGCTTAATGGTTACATTGCGCAGGTTGTGCTTCTCCGAATCTTTCATCGTTTTGTCGTAAAAGTCCTTTTGACCTAACTCCAAATCGATACTATCATCTAAGCTGATGTAACCATCTTCTAACAACGACAACGCCGCAGCCAACTTCATAGTAGAACCTGGCTCAGTGGCTTCGCCAATGGCATAATTGTAGTTTTCCCAGTAGCTATCTTTGGTTTTGCCTACGTTGGCAATAGCTTTTATTTTACCAGTTGATACCTCCATTAATATGGCAGTACCGTGGTCGGCATTGTGTTTGGTAACGGCGTTTAGCAAGGCAGACTCAACCACATCCTGCATGTTCACATCCAGCGTGGTAAGTACATCTTTACCATTATCAGAACTAATCTCGTTCTCGTCGTTAACGGGTATCCAAGCACCGCCCGAAATCTTTTGCATTAAGCGTTTGCCACGGACACCAGCCAACTCCTCGTCAAAATATCCTTCAAGGCCAACTGGTTTAATATCGTCGCGGGTGTAACCAATGGTGCGGTGCGCCAGCATACGGAAAGGCATTACGCGCTTGTTGCGCTGTATCGCCATAAAGCCACCTTTGTACCTGCCCAATTCAAAAATGGGCCAAGTCTTCATTATCTGTAGCTCGGGGTAGGTAACGTTTTTGCGAATAAGCAAATAGCGCTGACCCGATTGGCGCGCTTTAATCAAGAAGTTCTCGTATTCGGTGGTGCTTTTATCGCCAAAAAAAGCTGACATTCTTTTAGCCAAATCTTTACGGCTGGCATTGAAAATGTCATCGGTAAGGGCATCGGTATTAATATCGAAACGAACTTCAAAAAAAGGCAATGAAGTGGCCAATAAACTGCCATCGCTGCTCAATATATTTCCGCGCTCGGCATCAATTGGCACATAGGCCAAAGTGGTGCTATCGGCCAAACTGCGCCAGTGCTCGCCCTCCACCATTTGTATGCGGGCAGCTTGCACCAATACTGCTGCCCCAGCTATCCCCACCAAGAAGAAAGCTAGGTATATTCGCCATAATATGTCGCGTTTAATACTCACCTTTAGCTATTACTATTTTTTTAGGCGGTGCATCCAAGGTTCTCAAGCCTAATGGCTTTACGGCTTGGGCTACTTCCGTCATTTTACAGTTGTACATCAAATCGGCCTTGGCACTCATGTACCGCCAACGGTACTCCTTCATCTCCTTCTTCACCACCTCTATTCGGCGCGAAGTATTGTCCATTTCATGCGTATTGCCTATGTATAAAATCATTAGAGCAAACAAGAAAATGAGGTAGGCCGAGTTTTTCAAAGCATATTCTAGCGTAAACACCTGCTTCAAATCCACCCCCTTAAACCATTCAACCAATTTGGCGTAGCCGCTCTTGGTACCTTCTGGCTCTTGTAGTTCTTCTTCAATCTCCATGGCGCTAAACTTTTACCGCCACCCGCATACGGGCGCTTCTTGACCGTGGATTAATCTTCAACTCTTCCGCATCGGCCTCAACAGGCTTCTTGGTGATGGCTTTCAATGGAATTTC
>CAIOSU010000429.1 GCA_903861055.1 uncultured bacterium | reverse complement strand
CAAGATGGGGCGTTTATCTATGTTCCGTCAAAAACGGAAGTAGCACACCCAGTTATTATTTTGCACGTTACTACCGAAGGCTTGACAGGTGTTATCAATAGCCGTAGCTTGATAGTAACTGGCCGCAGCAGCCGCTTGGATTTGATTGAAAGCCATCAATACTTAGGCAACGATACAGCACTGGGTAACCAATTGCTTGAAATAGTAGTGGGCGAAAATGGCTTGGTTAATTACCATAAGATAATGACTGATGCCAACATTGGTAGGCATGTGGGCAACCTAGTAGCCAAACAAGGCAACGACAGCCGTTTTAATACTTATGTAGTGAACCTTGCTGGCCAATTGGTGCGCAACAACATGGTAGTAGATATTGACGGCAAAAACTCAGAAGCGGGCTTTTATGGCTTGTATAGCCTCGATGGCGCTTCGCAAGTAGACAACCATGTAACGGTTAAGCACAACGAGCCACATTGCGAAAGCCATCAATTGTTCAAGGGTTTGCTTGATGATAAGAGCACGGGCGTATTCAATGGCCGCATCTATGTAAAACAGGATGCCCAAAAGACCAATGCCTTCCAGAGCAATAAAACTATTCTTTTATCGGAGCAAGCAAATACCTACACCAAACCACAATTGGAGATATTTGCCGACGACGTGAAATGCAGCCATGGAGCCACTATGGGGCAAATTGACAATACCATGGTATTCTATCTTCGCGCTCGCGGATTGGATGAAGCACAGGCTCGCGCCATGCTGAATCAAGCCTTTGCAGCCGATGTTATAGAGAAGATTACCCTAGAGCCGCTTAAAGAGTGGCTGCTCAATCAGTTAACTATACAACTCACTCGCTAATGATACCTGGTGTAAGCATAAGAGAAGTAAACATTAGCAAACCTTTTGATGTAGAGGCCATCCGTCAGGATTTCCCGATACTGCACCAAAAGGTAAACGGCTACCCGTTGGTATATTTTGATAATGCTGCTACCTCTCAAAAGCCGAACTTGGTGATTGATGCCATCAGTAACTACTATAAGTTATACAACAGCAACATTCACCGTGGCCTGCATTACATGAGCGAAAAGGCCACGGAGGCATATGAGGCTGCAAGGGAAAAATCGCGTGCGTTTTTAAATGCATCATCAACCAATGAAATCAACTTTACCAAAGGCACTACTGAGGGCATCAATTTGGTGGCCAGCAGCTATGGTCGCAAGTTTTTGCAGCCTGGCGATGAGGTAATCATCAGCACCATGGAGCACCACAGCAACATTGTGCCTTGGCAAATGGTATGCGACGAGCGCGGCGCCATGTTGCGCGTAATACCAATTGACGATGATGGCAATTTACTGTTGGATGAATATAAAAAGCTACTGAACGACCGTACTAAAATCGTTTCGGTAGTATACGTTAGTAATGCTTTGGGTACCGTTAACCCAGTTAAAGACATTATTACCTTAGCCCACGAAGTTGGTGCAGTAGTTATGTTAGATGGCGCGCAAGCAACCCCGCACATGGCTGTGGATGTTCAGGCATTAGACTGCGACTTCTTGGCCTTGTCATCGCACAAAATATTCGGTCCAACAGGCATGGGTATATTATATGGCAAAGAGCGCTTGCTAGAGCAAATGAACCCCTATCAGGGCGGTGGGGAAATGATTAAGACCGTAACTTTTGAAAAGACCACTTACAACGAGTTGCCCTATAAGTTTGAGGCAGGCACGCCCGACATTAGCGGCGGCATAGCCATGGGCGTGGCCATAGATTATATTAATAGCGTTGGATACGACAAAATAGCGCAGCACGAGCACGGTTTATTAGTTTACGGCACTGAGGTATTGAGCCAAATTGAAGGTTTGAGAATAATAGGCCAAGCAAAAGAGAAAGCCAGTGTTATCTCCTTTTTAGTGGATGGCATTCACCCATACGATATGGGTGTATTGTTGGATAAGCAAGGCATTGCCATACGCACGGGCCACCACTGCTGCCAACCGTTGATGGATAGATTTGCTATACCGGGAACTTGCAGGGCCTCTTTTGCATTTTACAACACGACAGCAGAAATTGATAAGCTGGT
>CAIOSU010000428.1 GCA_903861055.1 uncultured bacterium | reverse complement strand
TTCAATACTTGTTAAATTCTACGAGGCATACTATTAAAGCAGTTGTTACAATCCTCCACCAACTTTTTCACCTTTATCCCCTTCATTCTCAGAGTTGGCATAGCGAGGCGAACTGTCAGGCATATTATTTAGCTGTTCAATTATTTGCCAACAAAGCTGATACGGAAGCATATTCTCTCTGTTATTGAGGGCAATAACCGTTTGGCGAGTATCAAGTTTACGTATAAACATGGTGCGGAAACCTTTCCACCAACCGCTATGGTATACGATATTTGGCCTTAGCTTATCAATGCGCCAACCTAAACCATAATCATCGTGAAAGTTGTTTGGAATATTGCCGTATGGTGTAAAAGCAGCAGCCAAAGTCGATTGCTTTAGTAAGGTCTCGTCGTATAGCGCTTGATCCAATTTGAACAAGTCTTCTACTGTTGAATAAACGCCTTTGTCCCCGGTAACCCCGTTTAGATAATCGTTATCTACCTGTCCAAACCTACCGCTCCCGCCATGAACATAACCCAATACCTTTTGTGGTACTTTTTGTTGCTTACACTTGCTGTAAATAAATGAATTGTTCATGCCAAGCGGCACAAAAATGGCATGGTGCACATAATCGCCAAAATCCTGTCCGCTAAGTTTTTCAACCACGGCAGCCAATATTGCATAATTAGAGTTGCTGTAGATAAATCGAGAGCCGGGCGTAAATTCAAGAGCCGGTTTGTATTTGATAAACAACTGCAACATATCGCAATTGCTTAATGCCATGCTTTTATTATCCCAATATGTATGGCCTAAAGACATATACCGCGATAAACCCGAGCGGTGTGTAAGCAAATGTCTGATTGTAACAGTGTTGTACGATAGTTCGGGCAAATAAGCGGTCACAGGGGCATCTAAATCTAAAACTCCCTTTTCAAATAAAGTAAGAACCGCCAGTGCCGTAATAGGCTTAGAAGCCGAAGCCAATTGAAAAGGCGAGCTTAAGGTAAGTGTATCACGCGTATCAAGGTTTCCGTAACCAAATGCCCCCCTAAAAAGTACCTCGCCTTTTTCGGCAACTAAAATGGTACCATTAAATCTATCAGAAGTGTACCATTGGTTCAACAAGCTATCAATCCATTGGGTTTTTAATAGCTTGGCCTGTTTTTGTTCATTTATTGCTAATTCTTGTTGCTCATACTCAGATTGACAAAAGTCAAGTTTGCGATTGGCCAAAGGGCCATTTTCGCAACCAGTAAAAATTGCCAAAAAAAAAGCGAATACGATGAATAGCAAAAGGGTATGGCGCATTAGGCGTGTTGTTTAAAACGTCTATGTCTGTTGCTAAGCTATAAGGAAATAGTTCGATAAGGAAACATTCCACGCACTTATTAATAACATAAATGCGTGGAAATGACCTTAAATCTTAATAAACAACCAGTTTTTTGTTCACTTTTTGGGCACCATGCATTGCCTGCACGAAATAAATGCCTGGCACAAGGGTTTCAATTTCGATAACTGCCGAAATTTGACCCTGCTGAACTGGCGCTTGCACAACCACCCTACCGGCCATATCGGTTATAGTAAGCTGCAAGCCAGTAGGGGCTCCCGAAGCAAAATTGATGCGCACTTGGCCACTGGCAGGGTTAGGATAAACTAAAAATTCAAGTGCAAATGTTTCCTTAAGCCCTACTGTATTTAGCTCCCGGCAAGCATAAGGCAGCATAAAATCGCGAGTGGTCCGCACTACGGTATCCATATAAGCTTCGTTAATGGCACCATTCGATGTATTAATAAACGGTGTGTGGCCAACACCTTGCCAAGTATACAATAAATTGTCTATACCTACATTATCTGCACGAACGTGCAACGAACCACTGCCATCCACAAAAAAGCCGATTGGTGTACCGGTAACTTCAATTTCTTGGCTGCCGTAAGGCACTGTTCCGTCAGAGGTGCCATGCAAGCTCACAATAGGCACATCGCTTGGTATCATCCAGTTTGTATCGCCTACAGCACCACAAAGGTTGATGATAAGATTGGGGTTTGACGGATAACCAGGATTGCCACTTACGCCTTCAATACCACCAAATGCTGCCGAATCGGCAACTATGGCAGCAGGTATTTCCTCTGTTAAATTTAAGTAGCCCACTTGCACTGCTGTAATACCACCTGCTGATACACCACCAACGAATATCCTGTCTGGGTCGATATTATAAACATTTGCAGTAAGCGCATCTTTCCGGAAGAACCGCACAGCTGCTTTCATATCGTGCACGGCTCGCACTACCGCCTTTAAAGTTTGCTCTTGGTTGATGGGGTAAAAAAACAAACGATAATCGATAGCGGCACATGTATAACCCCT
This sequence comes from uncultured bacterium, assembly GCA_903861055.1. GTDB lineage: Bacteria > Bacteroidota > Bacteroidia > Chitinophagales > CAIOSU01 > CAIOSU01. The sequence continues at coordinate 3,140 of CAIOSU010000428.1, read as the reverse complement.
CGATGCAAACTCATTACTTAGCCTTACAATATCTGGTGAAAGCTTGTCGCCAAACAAAAAGCTACCACCAAATGCCCAAATTATGAGGGGTCTTTTTTCAAGCGTATCGCCTTGTGGTTCATAAAAGTTAAACCTTAGCTTCTGGTTTTGCCCCGAGAAGTTAGTGTTTTGGCCATACTCAACATTAGTGGTTACATCCACTTGGTATAGCTCGTCATAAAATCGGCCCCCATCGCAGGTGCTCGTGGTTTGGCTGAAGGCCGATAGGGCATAGAGCATGCCCAACATCAAAGTAAAATGTTTCATTTATAGCGGGTTTGAGTATTAAATTAAGGTAAACTCTGCAAACCACAAAGCGATTTATTAAATATGTCACCATGTTTGGAAAAGGCAAAAAGGGATATGATTGGAAAACCTAGCTTTCTTAACTTTGCCCCTATGACAGAAAGTTGGGAAAGCCGCAAAATGCGCTGGATGTTTAAGTTGTTTGCGGCGTATGTGGGCACTGGGGCAAGCATTACCTATATAGCTGGCGACTATAAAGTGCTTCGCGTGAAAATTCCACTTAATTGGCGCACCCGTAATTATGTGGGAACTATATATGGTGGCAGTATTTATTCGGCCATCGACCCAATGTATATGCTCATGCTGATGCGTATATTAGGTAAAGAATTTGTGGTTTGGGATAAGGCCGCCAACATAAAATTCAAAAAACCGGGTACGGATACGCTATATGCCAACTTTATAATTACCGAGGAAGAACTGGCAAGCATAAAACAACAAGTAGCCGATAAAGGCGAAGTAAACTATAACTTCAACCTAGATATTGTAGATAAAAATGGTAGTGTGCACACCTCAGTTGAGAAGCTGATATATGTGGCTACTAAAGAGTACTACAAAGAGAAACTAAAGAAGCGGCAAACTAAGTAATTACTCTTCCATAAAAACCTGCAACTCCCTATATAATCGGTTCATGGGCAGGCCCATTACATTAAAGTAATCGCCATCCATGCCGGTTATTCCAATCAATCCAATACCTTCTTGCACAGCATATGCTCCCGCTTTGTCCATCACTTCAAAATTATCAACGTACCATTCAATTTCATCATCATTCAAAACGTCAAAATACACTTTGGTCGTTTCACTAAAGGTAAGGGAGCGCTCGCCTTGCACTAGGCATACGCCTGTAATTACTTCATGCATATTGCCTGATAGTGTTTGCAAAATTCGGACAGCATCTTCTTTATCAGCAGGCTTACCATATATTACACCATCTAGTAGCACTATAGTATCCGATGTTATTACCACAGCATCCTTCGGGGTATCCTTGGCAATAGCTTCGGCCTTAAGTTTAGCAAGGTATTCTGGCACTTCACGCACGGGTATTTCGGGCGGATAAACTTCCTCCACGTCTTTAGTCAATACCTCAAACTGAAACCCAGCTTGCTCTAGTATGTATTTCCGTCGTGGCGATTTAGAACCTAGTATTAGCTTTACCTCGGGCAGTAAGTGTTTCATAGTGCGATGTTATATAAAATCATAGAACCTACGCCCGCGGCGGCAATTAGCTTCATAAGGAAACTTGCCCGGGCGTATGCGCGGTTATCATTTGCAAAAAACAGCATAACCATACCAACCAACAGCGGCAATTGTACCGCAACGACAAGATAAATTGGCAGGGTTAGCTCCCCATCTTCAAGATAAGCCTGTTGAGCAATAAGCACCACCCTTACCAAAGCTAGGCAAAGGATAATGGCAATAAACTTGGTTTGGCGCTCGCCAATAAGCAATGGCAGCGTATTGCTGCCAATGTGGTCATCGCCCTGCATATCTTCAATATCTTTTACCAATTCCCTGATAAAATTGATACCAAATGCTAATACTCCATATGCTAAAGTGCCTTTGGCTACGTAACTAAATAGAGCCGCACCCATTACATCACTTTGATTGAGCAGTGCCATCTCATGGATTCCCGGTAACATGGGTACTAAGCCCACCAGCAGCGACACTACAATATTGCCGATAACTGGCCAATGCTTCAACTTAGCATTATAAAACCAAAGTAAAATTGCAGGTACCGTATAAAAGAAACCCAGCCGGTAAGCGCCAAGCCAAATAGCCAAACCATTGCCCAATACAACGCCCACCAAGGTAAGCCACAAGGCACCTTTCATTACTTTTTGGCTATTCAGTATTGTGCCAACTAGGTTTTTGCCTGGCTTATTAATGCGATCGGCCTCAACATCTTGCTGGTCGTTGAGCCAATAGCCTGCTGCCGCAATCATTATGGTTGCCAATGCCATTAGCGCAAATTGCAACCAACTGAGTATATTGTCCTGTCGATACAAGTCGAACACTGGTTGCACCACAAACAACTTGGCCAGAATCATGGTAGCTACCATAATGAGCAAATTGACTGGACGCGACGTTTTAAGGTATGATAACCACATAATATTAGCTGAAACGGATGGCCTTAATGGGTGAAATGCGACTGACCAGCAACGAAGGTATAAACAATAAAGCCTCGCAGAAAACAAATACCAACAAGTTGATGACAAAAATGGTCGTGTAATTTAAATCAACAGGGGCCGAAGTAACATAGTAAGACTCAGGTGGCAAGGTAATAAAACCAAAATGTTGCTGTGCTAAACAAAGTCCTATGCCTAGGATATTGCCAATTAATATTCCCAAACCCATAATAATGGCACCATTTACCAAAAACATGCGGCTTATAACTGCGTTGGTAGCACCAAGGGCTTTTAATATACCGATCATATTAGTGCGCTCCAGTATGAGTATCAATATGCAGGTGGTCATGTTTATAAGTGCCACAATGCCCATCAAAATCAAAATAATGTACTTGTTTAAGTTCTGGAGCGATAACCAATCGAAAATATTGGGTTCAATTTCCTTCAAAGTTTGCGACATGAGTTCAGGGTAGGCCCCAAGTATGTCATAATATACCTCATCATTGGTTGCAGTAAGGGGGTCAAGGGTTGCAATATCAAAAAGCTCCTCCCCAAAATATTTTTCCCATTTTCCGTTTACCGAAACCAGTATGTCACTTGTTTGGTAGTTGTTTACAAAAACTTCTATACCTCCCACTTGGCCTGCAGTCCAACCGTTTAGGTTTTGAATGA
>CAIOSU010000427.1 GCA_903861055.1 uncultured bacterium | reverse complement strand
TGGGCCGACGATGAGATTGACTTGTTGAAACCCCAAATTCTTTTCCTCGAAAGCAAAGGGTATAGCATAATTGCCGTAACCAATGGCCGTGATGCAATTGAGAAATGCAAGACTGAACCCAGTGACGTTGTTTTCTTGGATGAAAGTATGCCCGGTATAACTGGCCTTGAAACATTGGCTGAGATAAAGAAAATCAGCCCAGGCTTACCCATAGTAATGATTACAAAAAACGAGGAAGAGGATATAATGGAAGAGGCTATCGGTTCGCAGATAACTGATTACCTGATTAAACCGGTTAAGCCAAACCAAATATTACTTACCCTGAAGAAGATTATTGACAACAAACGCTTGGTTAGCGCCAAAACCAATAGCGATTACCAAAAGGAGTTCCAACAGATATTCTCTACCATTCAAGACCAATTAGACCACAAGCAGTGGATGGATTTGTACAAAAAGCTAATCCACTGGGAATTGGAATTAGAGAAAAGTAGCGACAATGGTATGAAGGAAGTATTGAACATGCAAAAGCACGAAGCCAATGTAGAGTTCAATAAGTACATTATCAAACATTACATTGATTGGGTAAAAGGCAAAGACAAGGATGCCCCGATTATGTCGCATCAACTAATGGCAGAGAAAGTAGTTCCGGTGGTAAAGGCCGACCCAAAAACACCAACTATTGTAATATTAATAGATAACCTGCGACTCGACCAATGGCGCACAATACAGCCCATGATAAACGAGAGTTTCCGTATGGTAACTGACGACAGTTTTTATAGCATACTGCCTACTGCCACCCAATACAGTCGCAATGCCATTTTTGCCGGAATGATGCCCATAGATATTGAAAAGCACTTTCCGAACGAATGGAAGAACGACGAAGATGATGGTGGAAAAAACCTATCGGAAAACGTTTACTTGAAGTCTTTTCTTAAGCGTACTTTCCATGAACCAATCAAAAGCGACTACCTGAAAATAACCAACCATGCCGATGGCCGTAAGTTAGAAGACAATATATTGAACTACCTCAACAGCCAGCTAACGGTTATCGTGTACAACTTTGTAGATATGCTTTCGCATGCCCGCACCGAGATGGAAGTACTTAAGGAATTGGCTAGCGACGAAGCTGCTTACCGCTCGCTGACACTATCGTGGTTTGAACACTCACCCTTGCACAATGCCCTAAAAAAGCTCGTAGGCAAAAAGGTAAACCTGATATTTACTACCGACCACGGCACAAAGCGAGTAAACACCCCAAGTAAATGTATTGCCGATAGGGCTACCACCACCAACATCAGGTATAAAAGCGGCAAAAACCTCAACTTTGACCAACGTGATGTATTTGAAGTAAAAAACCCTTTAGATGCAGGCTTACCGCGTCAGCACGTAAGCTCCACATTTATATTTGCCAGAGAAGATAAATTCTTTGTGTACCCGAACAATTACAACCACTTTGTGAGCTATTTCAGGGATACTTTTCAGCATGGCGGCATATCTTTGGAGGAAGTTATTATTCCTTTTGCGGTTTATAGCAACAAATGAGCGGACACTTTAGCATGATGGTGAGGGACCTACAACTACTGCCCGAGGCTGCGGCTGCGCTATTAAAGTGTTTTCCTTCTCAAAAAATATTTGTATTTTATGGTGAGATGGGCGCAGGAAAAACTACGTTCATAAAGCAGTTGTGTGAGGTATTGGGCACCACCGAGGCGCTTTCAAGCCCTACATACGCATTGGTAAATGAATATAATGCAGCCTCACAACGCATCTTTCACATGGACCTATACAGGCTAAATGACTTAGAAGAAGCCCTTCAAATAGGGATTGAAGAGTATTTGGACGATAAGGAAGCGTATTGTTTTATTGAATGGCCGCAACTAATTGAAACCTTGTTGCCGCTTAATGCGGTTAAAGTAAGTATAGCAGCTAATGAAGACGGTTATCGTATAATAGATGCTATTTGAGTTGAGTTGTCTAGCTTAGGGTAAATTTTGTCCTATTAATCAGTCAACAATAGGCTAAATCAACGAAGAAGTAACCACGAGTTGTGGGCTTTGTACTTTACACTAATTAGTAACTTTACATCACCGACTAAAATCGACACCGTGACTGAAAAGAAACCGACCATATCTGGTTATGCAGTTCAATTTGGGCTAGAACCACAAGAAATGCCCGTAAGTATGAATAGCCGAACACAAAGGCTATTTATCGGGGTGCCTAAAGAAAATTCTTTTCAAGAGAACCGGATACCCTTAACACCAGAGTCGGTGCAAACCCTTACCAGCAATGGTCATAGGGTGATAGTGGAAACCAAAGCAGGGGCTGGCTCGCACTTTACAGATAAAGATTACTCAGAAGCTGGAGCAGAGATTGCTTACGATGGCAGGCAGGTGTACGACGCAGAGATAATTGTTAAAGTTGCCCCGCCAACCGATGAGGAGATTGAGATGATTAAGATGCATCAAATCCTTATTTCGCCTATTCACTTACCTACACTTAAAGATGAGTACATACGCAAACTGATGGCCAAAAAAGTTACATCTATTGCGGTTGAGTATATTAAAGACGATTCGGGTACTTACCCTTTTGTACGCTCAATGAGCGAAATAGCTGGCAGCAGTGTAATGCTATTGGCTGCCGAATACCTAAGCACCACCCGCAACGGGCAAGGCGTATTGATTGGCGGCATATCGGGCGTGCCTCCAGCCAACGTAGTAATTCTGGGAGCAGGTGTAGTAGGTGAATTTGTAGCTCGTGCCGCACTGGGTCTTGGTGCTACGGTTAGGGTATTCGATAACAACATTTACAAGTTAATGCGCCTGCAGAATAACCTAGGCGCGCGCATATATACCAGCAGTCTTTACCCAGAGGTGCTAAAACGCGAACTACAAGTAGCCGATGTGGCCGTGGGTGCCATCCATTCGGAGTCTGGTAGGACCCCAATTTTGGTTACCGAAGAGATGGTTTCGCACATGAAGCATGGCTCGGTAATTATTGACGTAAGTATTGACCAAGGTGGTTGTTTCGAAACCTCAGAAGTAACTACACACCAGAACCCGACTTTTAAAAAATATGGCGTAATACACTATTGCGTGCCAAACATAGCTAGCCGCGTTGCTCGCACGGCCAGTTATGCCATGAGCAACTTACTGAGCCCTACCCTATTGCGCTCTGGAGAAATTGGTGGGTTTGAGAAAATGCTCAGCCACGACCACGCAAGCCGTCATGGGGTTTACATATACAAAGGCTGCTTAACCAATCGGCACTTGGGTGAGAAGTTCAACATTAAACATACCGACATTGATCTGCTCTTTACTGCAAGCATGTAACATTATGCCGCTTTTTGGGCAAGAATAATATTGGCAACCCGCTCCTTGATGGTTCCTTCGGTAACTGGCTGCAATACTTTTTGCGTGAAAGCATAAAAATCATCTGGGTGGGGTATGCGTTTTCCTGTTACAATACTCACAGGCGAAAACCTGGTCCATAACACCGCTTTATTGTGGCTTTCCTTCATATCCATCATACGCACTTCAACCAGCAAATGATTTTCGCTGGCCTCTAATAGTCTTGAATGGATGCAGATACCCTCGTTGTATCTTGCTGGTTTTATGTATTTTATTTCGTGGCTACTTATCACCCAACCAATGCCCTGTTTGGCAAATTCAGCCAAATCCAAACCATGAAACTCTTTCAGATGGTCTTCGCGGGCATTAATCATATAATCTAAATAGCGGGCATTGTTCAAATGCTGAAAAGGATCGCAATCGCTGAACCTAACTGTGTAGAATGATTTCAACTCCATAATCGCTCAATTAAATACCGATTGGTATATTTTTAGATAAAAAAATTAATCTTGCTTGTAAGATTCAATAACCGAATCCAAAAAATCCATAGGAGCTGCTACAAAACTTTCATCTGCTGTTGCCTTTGACACTACAATAGACCCTTGTATGGTCACTATCATCAAATTCGCAAATGCTTTCACATCCAAGTCATGTTTAAACTCTCCGTTGGCAATACCCTCATTTAGAATCATCTCAATGCCTTTTCGCCATTTAAAATAACGGCCCTTTACTTTAGCTTGCAATGCCGGGTGGGTATCATCGCACTCCGTCGCGGTATTAGCCATTGGGCAGCCGTATTTGTACTTATCCGCAGTAAAATACTCCCGATAAAAACCCGTAACTGCTTTTAATTTACCCACTGCTGTAACCTCATGGCTCATTGCTTCAGCTAATCCAGAAAATACTTTGTCTACATTATACTCAAAAGCTGCCAATGCAACTTCTTCCTTATCGGCAAAGTTGCCGTATATAGCTCCTTTGGTAAGCCCAGTTGCTTCGGTGATATCCGACAACGACGTACCCACCACACCTTTTTGGTTAAAAACCGGTGAGGTCTTTTCAATAATGAAAGCTTTAGTACGTTCAGCTTTTGTGCTCATTGGCGTAAAATTATACCATTTGGTATAAAAATGCAAATTATACAACTCAGGTTAAGTAAAACAAGTTCAAAATTGGCGAGAAGTGGAGGGAGTAATTAGTTACAAAGCAATATAATATTGCCTGTCTCTATCTTGTTGCTGAAGTTACCAGCACGGTCTTTAATAACTATGCTGTAATTAACGGTATCAGTTACTTTACCTGGTAGGCAAAATTCATTGGTAAGTAAAACCGTAATACTGCCTGAGATAGCCTCGGTAGCACCTTTAGCAGGTACAAATGGCACATTGAATGGCTTCAAACAACGAACTGTATCACCATTAACAATATTGAACCGGCTATCTAACACAAACAACGAGAAAGTTGGATGCACGTAGCAACTACTGTCGCAAAGCTCACAATCATCGGTATTAAAATCCTCGAAGCCCAAATCGCCATCGCCGTCAGTAAACTTAAACTCAATGTACAGGCTATCCTGCAACTGCTGAATAGTATCCGCTGAAACCGAAACTAATTCAATAGCAGGCTCGTTGGGATAACGCGGCGGCTCTACACAGCTTTGCATAGAAAGCAGAACCACTAAGCCAAAAATTAAACAAGCCACACACCAAGTGCGGTGCATTAAATGCATTCTTAAAACCTGAATTTGAATACTGAATTTACTCAT
>CAIOSU010000426.1 GCA_903861055.1 uncultured bacterium | reverse complement strand
TGGCAAGGCAGTGGTGTAAATAAACGAGCGTGCAAAGTTGATTAAAAACTCACGCAGCACACCTGAGCCAAGCACCACTGCACCATGCCCACCGAGTGCTTTTCCGAAAGTATGCACGCGGGCATACACCCTGTTTTGCAAACCCAGTTGCACTACCCTACCCTCCCCTTTCGGGCCGAAGATACCAGTGGCATGCGCCTCGTCGACTACCAGGTTTGCGCCATACTTTTCGGCCAGTTCAACCAACTCCAACAAAGGTGCAAAATCACCATCCATAGAGTAGATGCTCTCAACTGCAATAAACTTGTTGCCCGGGTGTTTTTGCATCTGAGCTTCTAAATCATTCAAGTCGTTATGCAAAAAATATGAGCAAGCTGCTCGGGTCATTTTCAGACCATCCCGTATACTGGCATGCACCAGTTCATCGGCGTAAACTATATCACCGGGTTGGGGCACCGCACTAAAGAAACCCACGTTGGCATCGTAGCCCGAATTGAAGATTAAGCCCGCCTCTGCTTGGTGATAATCGGCAATGAAATGTTCCAGTTCTTCGTACAATTTATGGTTGCCACTGATAAGCCGGGAGCCGGTTGCGCCATGAGCAAATTGGGTGTATTTTGCATACGACTCGTCCGTCATCTGACGCAACTCACTTGACCTTGCCAAGCCCAAATAATCGTTGCTGGCAAAGTCGATTAAATGGCCGTTTTGTTCCAAGCGTCGGAGGGTTAAATCGTCGGCACGGGCATTTAAAATAGCCTTCAGTTTTTCGTCGACGGATGGTTGTTGATGGTTCATAGGTAACGGCAAGTTACAGGTAAAACGATGAACCATGGGGTTGCAGTATTCCACAGCACGTTAGTATTAAATACAAGCACATGGTATTTAAGGAACATTTGTAAGGTCATTTTGTGTTATCATTGCAAACACACCCAACACCCATGAGCTGCTCCAACCCATTCGATCAACACCTTAAAGATGCCGCCAAGCGCAACGAGGACTTGCTAAAACGCACGCTGCCCGAGGAAGACCCACAGGCAGACTTGGCTGATAAGCTGTTGCTGGATAAAATGAAACTGGAGCTGGAAAAACTCCGCCAGAAAAACGCCTAACGGAAACCTAAGCGACCCGTGCCTTTTAAACGTAAAGTATCGGCAGGCGGCTGTTGTTGCAAGAGCAAATCGTAGCTGAACTTTATGGTACAGTAAGGCAGATATGCACCGCTAAATGGGCTTTGGCTCACTATACCATCAATAGAGGTTACTACAAAGCTGCTATCGTTCACTGCATTAATGATTGGTATCCACGACGCCCCAGTTGCATCAATATATTGTACAAAAAAGGCATTGGCATTGTTTTGCTGTGCTTCGCTGTAGTACAAGTAGTGCCTACCTAATTTCATTACTTTGCAAATATTGCTTGCTGATACGGTATAGGTTGTGTCTCCATTGCTTATGGTAGTATCAATCATTTGATTAGGTACGTCAGCATTTATGGAGATTTGAAACTCCCCTTTGCTAGCCCCTAAGCTATCCTTAACAACTTGTTGGCTAGTAAACACAAATCCTAATTGCGACGATTGGGTTACCGCTACCTGAATCAGCCTTAAATTACCGCACGGTACGCTGGTTTCAAATGCTTGGTCATTAAGCGTGCCGTCCATCCAAAACGCTCGGGTTTCAGTGCAAGTAGTATCAATTGCGGCATCGCCATTATCATCTTTCTTGCAAGACGATGCAAAAAGCACGGATAGCGTAATTAGTACTAAAAAGAATTGGTTGCGCATTGTTGCTTTTTGTTTGCCCATATAAACCAATTTGTAGGGCAATTATTGTATTGGTAAAAGCAAAAATATTGCAAATACAAAGATTAGCTCAAGAATGCAATGGCACCATCACGAAAAAACCAATCAATTAATTAACCAATCAACTGATTAACCAACTCTCCATCGTGCTTATGGTCGTGGCTGCAGGCACCTTCGTTTTTGTAGGCTTCGCGAGGGGTAAGGCCCAATACTTTAAACATGTCCATATCCTTTTTGAAGTCAGGATTTGGGGTGGTCAACAAAGTATCGCCACTGAAAATAGAATTGGCGCCGGCCATAAAGCAAAGGGCTTGGTCTTCGGTGGTCATCATTTCGCGGCCAGCCGATAGGCGCACCATGGCTTTGGGCATCAATATACGGGCAGTAGCTATCATGCGCACCATTTCCCATACCGATACGCGAGGCTGATCGGCCAACGGCGTACCTTCAACGGGCACTAGGGCGTTTACCGGCACGCTCTCTGGGTGAATGGCCAAGTTGGAAAGGGTGTATAACATTCCAATACGATCAGCATCAGTTTCGCCCATACCAATAATACCGCCGCTGCACACACTTATGTTGGCATTGCTGATGCTATTGATGGTTTTAAGCCTATCGTTGTAAGTACGGGTTGAGATAATGTCGTCGTAAAACTCTTCTGATGTATCCAAGTTGTGATTGTAGGCATATAGGCCCGCATCCTTCAATTTTGCAGCTTGGTCGTCGTTTAGCATACCTAGCGTGCAGCATACTTCCATGCCAATACCGCTTACGCCACGGACCATATCCAGCACTTTATCAAAATCGCGATTGTCGCGTACCTCGCGCCAAGCAGCACCCATGCAAAAACGAGTTGCGCCGGCATTTTTAGCTTTTTGGGCAGCATCTAGCACCACTTTGGTATCCAGCAACTTGTGTACTTGCACATCAGTATTGTAGCGTGCTGCTTGAGGGCAATAGGCACAATCTTCTGGGCACCCGCCGGTTTTAATAGAAAGCAACGTACATACCTGCACCTCGCCAGTGGCATGGTACTCGCGGTGCACCGTTGCGGCACGATACATCAATTCCAACACTGGAGAATTGTATATCGCGCTTATCTCATCCAAAGTCCAGTCGTGCCTGATAGTGCTCATAATTGCTGCGTTGTTTCTTTTTTCAAAAATACTACAAAGAATCCAATTGGTGCACAAAGGTCGATAGTTGAAAAAACCATCGCTAGCATTTTAGTACTGCATTGGGGCAGTGCAAAATTTTACATTACGCGGTAAGCTCCCAAAAGCAAAAAGCCAGCCCGGATCATAACCCCGTCTGGCACATTTTGCTCTCAAAACTCAAAACCTCTCTTAACTCAATCGCACCATGTTTTTATAATATCTTGTTTATAGCCTCTAATTGCTATTTCCTTTCTCTGATTTCATATTCTTATTCCCTATTTACAATAAGCTTTACTCAATCACCATTTGCTTGATAAAGGTATCCTTGCCTGTATCCACTTTTACAAAGTATATACCTGTGGCCAATACATCGCCTAAGTCAAGCTGTGTTTTGGTTTTACCGGTAGTGTTTACCAATTCGTTTATGTACACCATTTGCCCCATAGCGTTTAATACCATTACATTGGTCCGGTCGAACGGGGTATCAAGACTTATGGTGAAGCTGCCTTTATTGGGGTTAGGGTAAATATCAAAGCTAGTGCTTGCCGTGCTGGTCATCATTACCGAAACCATATCGTAAACCTTGAATTGACCGTCAAAGTCGGTTTGTTTCAATCGGTAGTATGATAGGCCCATTTCGGGGTTCTCATCGTAGGTTTGGTAGTCGGTTTCAATAGAGTGGTTGCCACCCCCTTTTACTTCGGCAACCGGCTCAAAATCAACACCATCTAATGAACGCTCAATGGTAAAGTAATCGTTGTTTATTTCCATAGATACCGTCCAATCCAACCGAACCCTGGTTCCATCGGGCTGCGCACCAAAGCTCACTAAATCAATAGGCAAACTTTCACCACCGCCCTGTGCTACGCCAAACTCTGAGAAGGAGGTCAATCCGCCCAACGAGGTTAAACCCGCTGATACCAGCCTATCTGCGGCTCCCAAGATAGAAAGTAGCCCATTTCCATTGCTCCATGAACCTATACCCGTGCCATTTGGGCGTTTTATTACCCTGAACATATTGTCCATCAATCCACTAAAGTTTTCGGTGCCTACTGTTATACTATAAGAGCCTAACAAGGGTTGGGTATTGGGGTCAATGGTCCAAATACCTTCCTGTTTGAGTTCGGTATAAGTCATTGTAGCATCCGAAACAAGGATGGCATTGCCTCGCTCTTGCGCTGGTAATGCGCCAAACGAAGCGGTTAAGTAACTAGGCCCAACCATAAAGTTGTTGGTTATACGTGCCCAATAGTACTCACTAGGCCCGCCATACCCTAGCGGGAAATCGTATGATGCATTGTTAGAAGCAATATACCTTCTCAAAGTACCAACTACATAGCTGTTTGCGTTATGCCCGGTAATTGCATTGGCGCTAGTACTACTGATAATAAGCATGTTGTTGCCTGTGCCTACATTACCATCTTCGAATGTAAGGGTACTGGTAACAGTTACATCACCGTTGAGTAATACTTGCGGCGATGCAGCAGCTGTGTTGCGGATAATAATCGATTTATAGGTATTATTATCGGTATTGCCAGTAGTTCCTTCCCAAATTTGCTGATCGGAACCTGCAAATATTAATGAAGAAGTGCTATTCATGGTTATTTTTCCAAACTTACTTGGCGAGGCCTTCCTTATGATTGAGC
>CAIOSU010000425.1 GCA_903861055.1 uncultured bacterium | reverse complement strand
TTGTACCAATCCTTTACCAAATGAGCGGCGACCAATAATCAAGCCCCTATCATAATCCTGTATGGCACCAGCTAATATCTCACTGGCCGAAGCCGAACCTTGGTCAATCAATACTGCAACATAGCCCTTCTCAAAATCGCCATCTATTTTCGCTTGATAGTCGACGGTGCCGTATGCTTTACCCATAGTATACACCAGCATGTTGCGGCCAGCAATAAACTCATCCGCTATCATGGTCGATTGGGTAAGAATGCCGCCCGGGTTTTGGCGCAAGTCCATCAGTAAGCGTTTCATCCCCAACTCCTTTAGCTTGGTCAGTTGGGCCATAAACTCTTCGTAAGTATGCGCGCTAAATCGGTTGATTTTGATGTAGCCCACAGAATCGTCGATCATATAACCTACATCCACACTCTTTAGCGGAATTTTGTCTCGGGTGATTGTAAAGGTCAATAACTCTTTAACCCCACTGCGCTGCACACCAATAGTTACCTCGGTACCTTTAGGGCCTCGAAGGAATTTCACTACTTGCTCGTTGGTAATGTTTACGCCCGCCACCAAAGAGTCATCAATGGTTACAATTTTATCGCCACCTTGCACACCCTGTTTCTCCGATGGTCCGCCAGAAATGGCCGAAACCACAATAAGGGTATCCTTAACAATATAAAACTCAATACCGATGCCATCAAACTCACCATCCAAGCTTTCGTTTACTTGGGCTAGGTCTTCACGGGGTATGTAAAAAGAGTGAGGGTCGAGTTTATCCAGCAATGCTGAAATAATATCACCGGTCAGGTCGTCAGTATTTACCGTATCTACATACTTTATCTCTATATAACGCATCACTTCCTCAAGGCGGCTATTTGACGATTGAGAGCCGATACTTGACTTGTGGCTAATGCGGTTATTGAGTTCATAACCAAACTTAATACCCAAACCCAGCACGAGGGCAAACAAAAAGGGCATTAAGAAAGAGTACTTCCGATCCATAGTATAACTTAAACTGGATGCAAAAATAGGGAATTATAGGGAATGAAACTTGTTTCGGGTTGCGTGTTGCGAGTTACGGGTTTATTATAGAGACCAAGTGTGGGTATATGGTGAATCAATATTTAAAATTCAACTCGAAACTCGTAACCCGTAACTCGCAACTAGAGTTTAAAAACCTTATTTTTACCACTCACAAGGTTCTCAAAGTATTCAATGATACTAATAGCAGATAGCGGTTCAACCAAAACCAGTTGGCTACTCCAGTCGCCTGGTCTAGCACCACAATCATTCGGCACCAGCGGCATCAACCCGTTTTACCAAGGCAAAAGCAGCATTGTAAATTCTATTACCAATGAGCTTTTGCCCCAACTTAATGGACATGGAGCGCCTGATGCGGTATACTTTTATGGTGCTGGCTGCTCGCAAGACGACCGCATTATCATTGTTATTGACAGCCTTCGTGAAGCATTCCCGAATGCGCATATTGAAGTAGAGCACGACCTGATGGCCGCTGCCCGAGCGCTTTGTGGCAAAGAAGCTGGCATAGCCTGCATATTGGGTACCGGCAGCAACTCGTGCCTATACGATGGAGTGAACATTGTTGACAATGTGCCCTCGCTGGGCTTTATCATTGGCGACGAAGGTGGTGGTGGCTATATTGGCCGCAAACTACTACAAAGCTATTTTTACCGCGAACTACCCGACGATTTAAGGGAAATGATGGAAAAGCGCTTTGATATGGAGCGCTCTGCAGTGCTGAACCAAATTTATGGTAAAGAAACTCCGAGCAAGTACGTAGCCGAGTTTGCGGGCTTCCTTACCGAAAACAATAAGCACCCATACGTGCACACGCTGTTGTACAAGAGTTTTATGGAGTTCCTTACGCGGCACGTGCTGAAGTACGAGAACTTCGGTAACCTACCGATACACTTTACTGGCTCAATAGCCCACTTCAACAAAAGCATCATATTGGAAGCCTTGGACAACCTAGTACTGAAACCGGGCAAGTTTATGCGCGACCCTATTGATGGCCTAGCCCAATACCACGCAAAGAAATAGCCATGGAGAAGTTTACCGAAAAAACTTCGCACTACCGCCACCTAGAGCAGCAAAGCACCGAGCAGCTGCTTACTTGGATAAACGACGAGGACCAAAAAGTACCCGCTGCCATTCGCCCACTGATACCGCAAATCGCCGCTTTGGTGGATGCCATTGCCGATAGATTGATGGCCGGTGGCCGCCTGTTTTATATAGGGGCAGGCACCAGTGGCCGCTTGGGCATAGTAGATGCCAGCGAATGCCCGCCTACCTTTGGTGTGCCGCAAGGCTTGGTAAACGGATTGATAGCTGGTGGCGATGCCGCTATACGCAAGGCCGTTGAGTTTGCCGAAGACAACACCACCCAAGGCTGGGTAGACCTAAAAGTACACGACATAACCCCAAAAGATGTGGTAATTGGCATTGCCGCATCGGGCGGAACACCCTATGTGGTGGGCG
>CAIOSU010000424.1 GCA_903861055.1 uncultured bacterium | reverse complement strand
CTCCTTTATTATCATGGCCCATCCTCAATTGTCATCCCTCAAAAGGGAAGAAACCATCCAAGAACTTCAACAACAAACCTTTGACCTTTTGGTAATTGGAGGTGGCATAACGGGTGCCGGCATTGCCCTAGATGCGGTGGCGCGTGGCATGACGGTGGCTTTAATAGAGAAGCACGATTTTGCATCGGGCACCAGCAGCCGCAGCACCAAACTGATACATGGCGGCCTGCGCTACCTGAAACAGTTTGAAATTGCTTTGGTGCGCGAAGTGGGCCGCGAACGCGACATTATCTGGCACAATGCACCGCACGTGGTGCACCCTGAGAACATGCTATTGCCCATTATCAAAGAAGGCTCGTTGGGCAAAGGCTCAACTTCAGTGGGGCTTTATGTGTATGATGTATTGGCTGGCGTAAAACGCAGCGAGCGCCGCGTGATGCTCAGCAAAGACCAAACCCTAAAGCAAGAACCCCTGCTGCGCAACGAAGTAGTAGTGGGCGGCGGCCTGTACAAAGAATACCGCACCGACGATGCCCGTTTGGTTATTGAAGTGCTTAAAACCGCTGTGGTAAAAGGCGCGGTAACACTCAATTACATACAGGCCAATAGTTTTGTGTACGACAACCAAAAGGCCGTAGGTGCCCATGTGGTAGATACCATTAGCGGCAAAACCTTTGCCATAAAAGCCCATAAAATAGTAAATGCCGCCGGGCCGTGGGTTGATGAGCTGCGCCAAAGCGACAACTCGCTCAAAGGCAAGCGCCTACACCTAACCAAAGGCGTGCACATAGTAGTGCCTTACAGCAGGTTGCCGCTTAAGCAAGCTATTTATTTTGATGTGGCCGGTGGCCGAATGATTTTTGCCATACCCCGCGATAAGGTTACCTACATAGGCACTACCGATACCAACTACAAGGGGGCTATTGATAAGCCAGAAACCAATAAAGCCGATGTTGAGTATTTGCTAAAGGCTATCAATTTTATCGTGCCTGGACAAAACTTGGTTATGGCCGACGTAACCTCTAGTTGGGCAGGGTTAAGGCCATTGATTCACGAAGACGGCAAAGACCCATCGGAACTGAGCCGTAAAGACGAGATTTTCCATAGCGCTAGTGGCGTTATTTCTATAGCAGGTGGCAAGCTTACAGGTTTCCGTAAAATGGCAGAGCGCACCGTTGATATTGTAGCCCAGCAGCTGACCAAAGAAAAGCAAAAGACCTACCAACCCTGCACCACTCACACGATAAAGCTGAGCGGTGGTGAATTTGCCAACCCTACCGAAATAGCCAAACTGGTTACAAAAGTGCAGGAGCAAACTGGACTTGCACCTATTGAGGCGCGCATACTAGTTGAAAAATATGGTAGCAACACGCCTGCAATACTTGCCAACGCCGAAACCAAAGAAGGCGCTTGGGCCAACAAACTTTTGCTTGCTGAACTGGACTATGCCATAACCGAGGAACTAGTTTACACCCCTGCCGATTTTTTGGTGCGCCGCACGGGCAGGTTGTATTTTGATAGGAACAGTATTGAGGCCATTTACCCAACCATTATCGATTACCTATTTACAAAGCTAAAATACAGCGAAGAGCAACATGCCAAGTTTGAGGCAGCATTTATGCACGAATATCGGCAGGTGGTGCTGTTTGAATAGGCGTTTCGGTGGGCGTAGGTTGTAGCGGTGCTGGTGCTATATACCTTATCAATACAATACACGCTATAGATGCCGTAATGGCCACACCGCCCACATAGGCGTATTGCTCTAATTGGCCCAAGTCGTTTTTCACGATTATTAGCCCCGCCAAAAACGCCGCTGCTGCAGAAGCTACGTTTTGTAGGCTGGTTACTATGGTCATAAACCCACCACGGTTTTGCGGCATAGCGGTTGAGGTAATAATGGTAAGGGCTGGTATCATTCTGCCACCAATAAAAATGAAGAACATGGTGGTGGGTATCAAAGCCACATAAATAGGCACTTGCGGCAAGTTAGTTATTAAGGCAATGGGAATTAATGCAAGTAAGCCCATAATAGTAAACATCTTTACGTTGCCTACATTGTCGGCCCACCGGCCAATCAATGGCGAAGTGATAAGCGTAACTGCACCGCCCAGCAGGTATATGTAGGTCAATTGAAGCTCGGTAAAGCCCACATTACTTACCATATAAGGGGCTATGTAAGGTACAATGCTAAACTGACCGAACATTAAAAGCACCATTAACAAGAGCGCCAATTGTTGGCTGCGTTTATTGTAGATGTTTACCAAAAACTCAACAGGGCTGCGTCGGTTAACTTCATCTAAATGTGCCCGAAGGCTAGGAACCACAAATAGTATGGCTATAAAAATGGCAATACTAATACCACCCAGCAACATAAAAGGTGCCTGCCAATTGTAAATGGAAGCCATATATAGACCAAACGGCACCCCTAACACCGATGCTGCCGAAAAAGCACCCATAATCACGCCCATGGCTGATGAACGGCGCTCGGCGGGAAATTGGTCGGCAACGATGGACAAAACCAATGCGCCTAATATACCACCAAAAGCGCCAGTAAATATGCGCGCCGCTATCAACCAATGATGGGTAGGGGCAAAAGCGCACGACAGCGTGCCAATGGTAAAGCCAGCAAACAGATAAACCAAGGCTACTTTCCTATCAAACTTATCGATAAAAAATGCACCAACAAAGCCAAAGATACCCGCGCTAAACCCGTAACTAGATACGATGGCACCAAACTGCGCAGGGCTGATGTTAAAAGCTTTCATTAGCTGCGGCCCTAGAGGCATCATAATCATAAAGTCCATGATGTGCACGAACTTGATGATGGCTAATATAGATAGTAGAATTTTTTCCTTTCGGGTCATTGCGATGCAAAACTAGGCATAAAGATGCGCATAAAAATGTTTAAACATCGGTTTGCTTGGGAGGGTTCGGTATGGGGTGATTTCTAAACAGGATATTGAAAAGAAAACTGAATTTCAGCAACTCAAACTCAATTCCCTAATAAAATCAGCTACTTTAATGTCGTTGGCAGCGCATTTCAAACAAAATCAACCAACATCCAAAACAATAATTTCCCTATTTTTGATAGGCACACTAACACGTATGAAGGTAAAAATAGGCCTAGGGCAATTATTGGTGGAAGGCGGCGAGCCCTGGAGAAATTTTGAGCGCGCGCAAAAGATGATAACCAAGGCCGCCAAGGAAGGTTGCGACATTATCATTCTGCCCGAAACCATCGATTTTGCTTGGACCCACCCCAGCTCGCTGAAAGAAAGCGAACCCATACCTGGGCCGTTTAGCGAGGTGTTTACCAATGCCGCCAAAGAACACAACATTTACATTTGCGTGGGCCTTACCGAAAAGGTAGGCGAGGTTAACTACAATACTTCATTGCTTATCGACAACCACGGCACTATAATAGGCAAAGCCCAAAAGATAAACCTGCTGGTGGTAGAGCACCCTTATTACCAAGTAGGGCAAACACTGAACGTAATTGATACGCCATTTGGCAAAATAGGCCTCAACATTTGCGCTGATAACTATGGCGACTCATTGCATATTGGCCACACGCTAGCCCGCATGGGTGCACAAATCATCCTGTCACCCAGCTCATGGACGGTGGACTACCACATTACGGAAGAAGACGACCCTTACCGCGATAAGTGGGAAAAACCCTTCTCGATACTAGCACGCTTGCACAACCTAGTGGTGGTAAGTACCACCAGCGTGGGCTATATTGTTGGTGGCCCTTACGAAGGCAAAAAAATGGTAGGTTGCAGCCTGGTAGTGAGCAAAGATGGTGTGTTAACGAAGGGCCAGTTTAATGAATTTGCCGGCGAATTGCGTACTATTGAGTTTGATGTGCCCGAACGCCCCGAAAAAGGAACCCAAATAGGCGAAATGCTTAAAAACAAAGGCTACCAGTTTGACGAACTCATTTAAAGTTGGCGAAAAAGGAGTAGTAGTAAATGGAAAGTTGCACCCAGCACTTACCTACCAAATATGTACGCGCTGTGTGCAAGATAGCACCGTGCCCGGTATTTCCTTCGACCATAATGGCGAATGCAACTTTTGCCACCTGTGGGATAAATTAGATGGCATGTTCCCTAACGGGGAAAAAGGCAAGGCCATATTGGATAAAATATTTGCGGAGATAAAGGAAAAAGGCAAAGGCCGCAAGTTTGATGTGGTAGTGGGCATTAGCGGCGGCAGAGATAGCATTTACTTGCTATGGAAAGTGGTAAAAGAATGGGGCCTGCGCGCCATTGCCGTACACTTTAATGATGGCTTTGACAACCCCGTAGCGGGCGAGAATATGATAAACGCTTGCCGCATTTTGGGCGTGGAACTACGCACCATTACCAGCGATTGGCGCGAGGGCAAACAACTCAAAATAGATTTCCTAAAAGCCTCGTGCCCCGATTTGAATTTGGGTACCGACATCGGTATTGCGTCATCGCTATTTGGAGTGGCTGCTAAGGAAAACGTAAAGTATATATTGATTGGGCAATCGTTCCGCACCGAAGGCGTGAAACCACTTTCGTGGGCTTACTTTGATGGCGACTACCTGCGGGCAGTGCACAAAATGCACAGCGACTTACCGCTTCGTCCTTGGACACCCAATGACCCAGGTTTTAATATGGGCGTAAAGGAAATGCTCTATTACACTGTTCAGCGTGGCATCCGCACGTTTACCCCAATGTATTATAGCGATTATCATAGGCCAACGGCTGAAAAAATCATTACCGAAAATCTGGAGTGGGTTTATCCTGGTGCGCATTACTTTGACGACCTATACCACAGCTTGATTAAATATGTGCACCGGGTGAAGTTCAACATAGACATGAACATGAACAGCGACTCGGCACTGGTGCGCAATGGCGAACTGAGGCGAGAAGATGCTTTGGCGCGAGCACATGGTATATACGCCATTGAAGACCCAAAGGTGATACAGCTTTGTATTAAGCGCCTTGGCATTACCCAAGAAGAATTTGATAGCTACTTGGCCCTGCCTGCTAAAGATTTCCATGATTTGCCCACCAGCTACCCACTGATTAAGCTAGCTAGACCAATGGTATGGCTTATGTCGCAAATGAACTTGCTGCCAAAAGTTGCTTATTTAAAGTACTACAAACACGGGCGGTAAGCATGTACATACTCGGTATAAATGGTGGTGTGCGCATGGGGTATCAAGATATCTCTGCTGTGCTGATGAAGGACGGCGAAGTAATTGCCGCCATTGAAGAGGAGCGCCTTAACCGGGTAAAAAACTCGCCCAACCAACTGCCTGAGCGAGCAATTGTGGAAGTATTAAGCATTGGCGGAATTACCATACAAGACATTGATATAGTAGCCACCCACGGCAGCACATGGGGCGACCAATACCAAGAGGTGCTTACAGGGTATTTCAAAAATACTTTTGGCTATGTGCCCACCATTCAGCGCTACCACCACCACGATTGCCACAGTGCCAGTGCCTTTTATGCAGCTGGCTATGCCGAGGCTTTAGTTATATCTATTGATGGCTCTGGCGATGGCATTTGCACACAAGTTAGCATAGGTAATGCCGATGGGCTAAAACTGTTACACCGCTTTGAACGCCCCAATAGCCTTGGGTTGTTTTATAGCCTGATAACGCAGTATTGTGGCTTTAAAAAAGATAGCGACGAGTACAAACTGATGGGCCTATCTAGCTATGGCGATGGCGGTAGCTACAATTTCGATTGGCTACTTGGTTTGCACGATGAAGGCCAATATACGCTGGATACCAGTTACCTAGTAGAAATAAAACCCGGCCAACCACAGCCCAGCAAGCAAGAGATGTTCTTCAATCAAAAGTTGATAGATAAACTGGGCACTAACCGCCGCAAAGGCGAAGCGCTGGACGAACGGTTCAAGAACATTGGCGCCAGTGCACAACGGCATCTGGAAACAGCAATAACCAATATTGTAAAGCATTACATAGCACAGACTGGCATCCGCAAGGTTTGCCTAGCGGGTGGCGTGGCGCTCAATTGCGTGGTCAACCAAAAGCTCATGAACCTACCCGAAGTGGAAGCGCTCTTCATTCAACCCGCCAGCAGCGATGCGGGCATATCGTTGGGTGCAGCCATGTTGGCTTCGGCAGCGGCTGGGAATAAACCTATGGCTACCGATAATGTGTACTGGGGCCGAGGATACAGCAACCAGGAGATAAGCCATATACTTGACCAATTACACGCCACCTATGAGCGCGTGGCCGACCCTGCACTAGTGGCAGCCGAAGCTATACACGCTGGCAAAGTAGTGGGCTGGGTGCAGGGCAGGGATGAGTTTGGCCCACGCGCGCTAGGCAACCGTAGCATATTGGCCGACCCAACCCGAAAGGACATGCAAGAGCTGGTAAACCTTAAAATCAAGTTCCGCGAATCGTTTAGGCCGTTTTGCCCATCGGTATTAGAGGAAGATTCAACGCTATACTTTGAGGGTGCACAAGCCATTGCCCCCTACATGACCATCACCTACAACGTGAAACCCTCAGCAGCCAAGCAGTTGCCTGCCATAACGCACGTGGATGGCACTGCCCGTATACAGACCGTTAATACACGACAAAACCCCCTTTATTACCAGCTATTACAGCACCTCAAAAAGCTCAATGGTCATGGCGTAGTGCTCAATACCAGCTTCAACCGCGACAACGAGCCTATCGTCCACTCTCCCATCGATGCCGTTTCGGCGTTCTATGGCTGCGGTATGGATGTATTGGTAATTGGGGATTGTGTGTTGCGGAAGTGATCACACAAAAGTTGAACTAGTCTGTCAAAAACCTTATTATTGTTAGTAATAAATGGTTCAATATGAAACATGCTAAAGTAATAGAAGCACTTAAAACCTTACCCGAAGATTTTGCCTTGGAGGAGCTGGTAGAGCGCTTAGTGTTTATTGAAAAAGTTGAGGAGGGGCTGCAAGACGAGGCAGCAGGCAACTTGATTGCAGCTGAAGATGTTCAAGAATATTTTCGTAAGAAATGGAATACGAAATAGCCTATACCAAAAAGGCACTAAGCGACCTTGACGAGATTGAGGCATACATTGCGCTGGACTCACCTCGAATGGCCCGCCGCTGGATTCAACGCATTATTGATAAAATAGAACAACTTCGTCGGTTCCCTGAGAGCGGTAAAATTTCCTCCATTTTTGAAAAGCCCCAAATTCGTGAAATACTGATAGGGAACTACAAAATCATTTACCGGATTAAACCCTATAATAAGATAAGCATCCTTAGGATATTACACATGGCTAGGTTGTTGGGGTAAAAGGCAAATGCTTTAAGTCGCATCAGTCATTCTCAAATACCCTCACCCCCAAAACCGCTTCTCCCACGGCAGTTGCATGTATAGCGGGCTGCCAACTTTACCATCCATTTTTAGGTTGTTGGGGTCGGTGCGGCGGAGGTGCATTTTAAAAGGCAGATGGTTGGGGTGCTCGTGTATGAGGCGCTCATTGTCTTTGATGAAGTGCAACCGCAAAAAGAACAATCCTTTATTGAAGAAGTTGGCCGGGAAATGGGCCGTCATTTCGTATTCGCCTATGCCATCAGCCGTGGCTAAGGGCTCCAAAGGCATACTGTTGCCAGATAGTATAGGGCGGTGCATGGCATCAAATACCCAAATACTGGCATTGATAGTGGCATCGGGTTTTAGCTTGCGATACCGAAGGGTTAAGTTCAGGGCCTTATCCGTGCACAACTGCTCCGTTTCACCATCCTGACTGAAGGCAAAATGCGTGAGTTGCAGCCATTCGTTAGTGGGGAATTTGCTCAATTCTGCCTCATGATAAGCTAATGGTATTTGGCTTTTTTCCAGCTCATAGCTGTTGCTCCAAATTTTCTCGATATACGCTTCCACCATTTGTTGTGGGTCGCCTTGGGCAATGAGTTTACCTTGTTCAATCACCAAACATTCGGTACACAACTCAGCAACCGAACGCATGTTGTGCGTGCAGATAAGGATAGTATGCCCCTGCCCCGTAAGCTGTTTGAGCTTGTTGTAGCTCTTTATTTTAAAGGCTTCATCGCCCACTTCAATCACTTCGTCAATCAATAGCACATCCATATCCAAATGCACGGCCAAAGAAAAAGCCAAACGCAGGTACATGCCGCTGGAATAGTATTTTACGGGCACATCTATATAGTCGCCAATTTCACTGAACAGCACTATCTCGTCCATACGCTGTCGGATAAGGTCATCATCCATGCCCATTAGGCTGCCCGCCATCATTACGTTTTCACGGCCGGTAAGGTCAGCAATAAATCCAGAACCAATATCAAGTATGCTGGTTACTTTGCCCTTCACCTCAATGCTACCCGATGTTGGTTCGGTTATGCCCGCCAACATGCGCAGCAAGGTACTCTTACCCGAACCATTGCGGCCAATAATACCAACCGTACTGCCTTTGCTAATGGTAAAAGAGATGCTATCAAGCGCAACCTTATCGCCCAACTTTTGCTTGCCATTACTGCCCAGTAAAGCACCTACCTTATCCTTTAGCGTTTCGGCAAGGCTCGCGCGGTAGTTAGCATCCATGCGAAACCGCTTGGTTACCTTATCTACAATAATTACGTGCTCGGGTTGGTGGGTCATGATAAAAGCATCCTATTTTAGGCAGCATTAGCATTATAGTGCTTTATGTCTTCCAAAGCTCCTTGTATGTTATTGTTTTCCTCCTCTAAATCGAAATCATCCTGTAGACCCATCCAAAACTTAGCTGAGTTACCAAAATAACGGGATAACCGAAGCGCAGTGTCAGCAGTTATGCGCCTATTACCCTTCAATATACCAGATATACGTGTTTGAGGCACATCTAGGTCTTTTGATAACCTATAAGCGCTTATTCCGAGGGGAATCAAAAATTCTTCTTTTAGAACTTCACCTGGATGTATGTTTTTGATTTTGCTCATTGTAATTAGTTTAATGGTAATCTACAATCGATACTTCCGAAGCATTTCCACTATCCCAGATAAAAACAATGCGCCATTGGTCATTAATTCTTATTGAATAATAATCTTGCTTGTCTCCTTTCAATTTTTCCAACCGATTGGCGGGTGGTATTCTTAAGTCTTGGATATTCTGCGAATTGTTCAACATTCTTAACTTGCGTCTGCCAATTTCCTGCACTTCAATAGGCAGTCGCTTTACCCAATTGCCGTTCCAAACCTGTTCTGTTTCCTTATCGCCAAAAGTAAGTATCATACTGTCGTCCTGCGTTACTAACGCACAAAGTAAGTATTTTGTTTCAACAAAGCAAAAGGATTATCAGCTTAAAGCACCAAACAGCCGCTTTATAAACGAAGGCTTTTGAGTGTAAGCTTTTTTTAGGTCGGCAATGGTTTGCTCGCGCAGGGTATCTTCCCAATGACCAATAAGGCTTTCGGCAGGGGGGCGTTGGCCGTTGTGATTGAGCATGTAGTATTCGGGCTGCATACGGTACACTTCAATATCCTTGTGCCCTCGTTCTTCCTTTTCAGCCCAAAAATGCAATATATCCGCCTCTTGCGGAATAGCAACCATACCCACTGCAATGCGCTGCTGTGGCAAAGTGTTGGGCCAGGCACCGTGTACTAGGCGCAAATCGAATATCAAAGCCTCGCCCGCTTTAAGCGGTAGGGTTTGTACTTGGCCTTCATCTATCTTTCCATCGAGATACCACATTGGGTTGGGGGTATTGTAGCCACGCAATATTTTAATGTGCTTGTGGCTGCCAGGGATGGCGAAAATGGCACCGTTTTCTTTGTTCACATCTACCAATGGGCACCACATGTTAAAACCCACATGTTGGCGCTCATCCACAAATTGCCAATCGAGGTGCAAATCCAAGGTTTCAGAGCCCTGAGATTTTACCAAATAGAAACCAAACACGGGTTTGTAGTCCTCAAAAATATCGCCCAACTTAGGCACTAATACTTCTTTAATGGCTTGGTCTACTTTGGTTTTGTAGGCCACATCGCCACTAGTATGCGAGGTATAAAACTTATTACCCTCTAAGCCTGAGTTTAACTGCTTATAAACGGCTAATAAATCAGCAACCTCTTGGCCAGATAACAAGGGGTAGCGAATAAAACCTGCTCGGTTGTATTGCTCTTGGTGGCCGCTATTTTTAAAAATGGTGCGCATTACTTAAAAACCGTCCTTTTAATTTTTTCCAGTAACGATTGGGCTTCATGGCTATCATGGCTCACGGGTTCGGCCACTGGCTGTGGTTCGGGTTTAATTGGCTCCAAAAAAGCCTCCTCCAACAAACGGAACGTTTCACCGCGACGCGTATCGCGCACCTTTTCAATGAACTTATATCCTACCGGTCGCTCCCGAATGTCATGGTCGAAGTAGAATTGTTCGTCTACTTCATACACTTCCACATCCTCATCGTGCATCTTCTCAGCCGGGGTATAAACGTGTATGGGCGTTGCTTCATTGGGTATCATTACCAATCCAGCCGCCAACCTATCATATTGGCTAGTATTCGGTGGTGTGCCGTGAATCAACCGGTTGTCGTAAATCAATGCCTCGCCCGCTTTCATATTCAGGGTTTGCGCGGCACCAGCTTTAATGGTTCTGTTGTTGAAGAAGATTGAATCCAACGTATTCTGCCCGCGCCAAGCATTTACCATACTGTGGCTTCGCGGCAATATTTGGAACGCGCCATTAGTGGCATCTACATCAACCAACGGCACCCAAACATGCAAGCTGGCATAACGGCGCTCATCTACAAACATCCAATCGAAATGGGTTACCAAAGCACTATCAGGGCTGGGGCGTTTCATAATGTATGCGCCGCTCAATGGCTTGTAATCCTTCAGTATGGCATTAAGCTTTGGCGTAAAAATGCGGCAAATTTCGGCATGCAAATGCTCCCGAAAAGCCTTGTTGGTACTCATGGTTGTAGCCACCATGCTTTGGGTAAGTCCTGCCGTCTCTTGGTCCCACAGCCCTTGCATATACGCTATCTCTTGGGGCGAAAGGAAAGGCTTTATCACATACCCTTCCACCTCCATAGCCTTTTCATCTGCCTCAGCTACCATCACTTTCCGCTTAGCAATGGGTTTCTCTTGCATTTTATCTACAAACAAAGGCCCATCGCCTTTGGCATACTCTGTTTTGAGATTGCCCACCACCCAATCCAAATTCTTATCCACTACTTCGCCCACCTTGTATTTTTCATCGGGCGGGAAGTTGAAATCATAATCGAGATAAAAATGCTCTGGCACCACATACTTAGTCATGGTGTTGTGCGGCTGCGCGACTGTGTCGCGATAAAAATGTATCAGGTCCGCATCCACGGGGGCAATGGTGAGGGTCATGGCCAAGCGCGGCACAGTGGTAAAGTTTTCGCCCGAACCGTGCAATATGCGCTGATCGAATATAACCGCTTCGCCAGGCGGTTGCTCAATGGTTACTACCCTATCGGCTTTCAATATCGGCTCAATAATATCGTAGGCATTCACGGTATGTTGCCCGCGCAATAAAGCTGCATGTTTATGGCTACCAGGGATAAACATCATGGCGCCATTCTCTTTGTTTACAGGCAACAACGGCACCCAAACCGAGAAGCTCGGCTGCACAGTTTCATCGGTATATTGCCAGTCGCTGTGCATTTTCTTAATGCCACCCTCAGCCGGTGGTTTTATTACATACCCACCTACTATGGCACGGTAGCCCGGCAACAGCTTTTTAATCTTACTGCCTATCACCTCCTTCACCATCGCATTTACTTTGCGGCGGTATTCGGCATCTTGTATCTCAATTGTGGCCTGGAAGTTGCCTCCTGTATCGGGTTGGTTGGCATAAAACCAATCGGATAATTGTTTTACTTCATCAGCACTAAGCAATGGCGTGGTTACGAAGCCCTGCTTATCATAAGCAGCTTGCAAGTTCTCATTTACAAACTGCTTTTGGTTTTTGAAACGGTAAGTAGGTTTCCAGCACTTTATTTCCAACCAATCGGCATACGGGAAATCCAATCCACTTTCAAACAGGTCAATACCGAATTTCGATTCAAAATCGGCACGCACCTCAATATCATGCTCAATGGGCACTGGGCGAATAAACTCCACTTCAAAGCCCGCCCTGCGCATGGCTTTAAGCACCACGTTTAGATCAAGGGTATTGTAGCTATAAGCAACGTTGATGTTGTTCACCAGCCTATCAATATAAGCTTGGTATTCAGGGTTATCGCTTTCTTTGGCATAGAAGTCTTTGATGTAGACATAGCCACCAGGCTTCAACACATCAAAAGCACCTTTCAGTACTTTCTCCGGCTCTTTGGAATGGCCCAATGATTCCAGAAACAACACTTTATCAAACCGCTCGCGGTTGAAATGCTCGGTAAGGGTATGGAAGTCGGCTTTCTTTATCTTGATTTTATCGTCCAACCCAGCCGCAAGGTTTTTCTCTTTGGCAGTATCCACTTGTACTTGGCTAACGGTAACGCCTTCAACCGTTACACCGTTGTTTTGGGCAAAAAACCGTGCTGGGCCGCCTACACCACAGCCTGCATCCAATATATGCTCGCCGGGTTTGAAACCAATGCTATTGGCTATGCGACCGAGGGTGTCCTTATCGTCGGCACTACGGAAAGCTTGAATCATGTCGCCATAAACCTCCAGATAACGGCCGGTCCACTCGTCATAATAGCGTTCCACCGCATCTACATCGTTCACCACTTTCATTGGTCGCTTTTTACTTTAGCATTTACTTCTTATCGATGCCTTTTGCCTTAATCATGGCAATAAAGGTCTCCTTGTCAACGGTGCGGTCAACATACGGTTCTTCGGTAACCGATTTAAAGCCTGTTGGGGTAGCACGCATATCGTAGTCCAAATAAAAATCCTTGTCCACTACCATGGTTTGCAGCACTTGCGGGCGCTCTGGGTCTACGTAATAGTGCACCGCTTCTGTTTCAGCAGGGATGATGATGTTTTGGATTACGATACGCTGCTCTTTGCTATTGTTCGGGCTGGAGTAGTGAATCAAACTATCATCAAAAATAACGGCCTGGCCAGCTTTTACGTTCAACGGGCGGTGGTATTCTTTGATAACGAAATCGGAGAAATCCTTAAAGTACCAAGGAATCCAAGGGCTGCGAATGGCGTAATGGAAGTTTTGCGTGTGCGTGCCGGGGATAATTTGCAATGTGCCGTTTTCAGCGTTAGTATCCATCAAAGGCACCCAAACCGAGAACGAACGGAATTTCTCCTCATCCACAAAGTTCCAGTTTTGGTGCACCGGCACTTCGCCATAGCCTGCATCCTTCAATACAAAGTTTACAATCAGCGGCTTGTAATCAATCATCCACTTATCAATGGCAGGTTGAAAGAACTGCATCACGGTATTAAACACCTCCTTTTTGTAAGGAATGTTAGTATCCAAAAACGTGAAGTGATAAGTAGCGTCTTCGGCATTGGTATTGAAGCGGTTATCAGGTCTGGTACCGTTCTTAAAGTCAAGCAAGGCCTGAATCTCCTCTGGCTCCAAGAATTGAACAATTACATACCCATCCTCTTCAAATTGCTTCTGAAGCGCTGGGTCGCGGAAAATTTGACGGAACTTGCTGGCATCTTGCCCAAGCTTAGGCAATGGTTTTGGCGCAGGTGCTGCTGCTTTTGCTGGTTCTTTCACGGCTGTATCTGCACCGCCGCCAAAAAGTCTACTTAAAAAGCCCATATATCAATCTTTATTTTTGCGAATGAAAAGGTTAACGGTGTAATGATAGCCAACAATGCACTCGTTGTCAATGATTTTTATCATGCTACAAGTAGTCCGATACTATCGTTTCTGTTCTTCTAAAATACAAAAGGCCACCCACAAAAGCAATCAACACAAACGGCCAGGGGTAGAGGTAGGCCATATCCCAGGTGCCGGTGCCCAATAAACTGTACCTAAATCCTTCAATAATTCCGGCCATTGGGTTCCAATGCAAATAAGGCTGTATTTGCTGCGGCACAACACTTACAGGATAAAACACTGGCGTAACCCATATACCTAAATTGAGCAAGTAGGGCACCACGTTTTGCAGGTCTCTGAAACGGATAGTGAGCGCTGCCAACCAGATGCCCAGCGTAAGTGCCAATAATACCAACATACCCAAAAAGACGGGTAAAAGTAGGATGGCTTTTCCGGGCAATTGACCGTAAAATACCGCCAACAGGGTATAGAGCAATAATGTTATACCCAAATCGACGAAAGCGGTGATGGATTTGGCCAAAGGAAATATCAACCGAGGGAAATATAAGCGTTTGATGAGGTCTTGGTTATCGGCCAGCGAGTTGCCTGCCGATGAAACCACGTTGAGAAAGTAAAACCAAGGCACAATGCCCGTTAGCGCCACCAAAGGGTAAGCAATGCCATTGGTATCAATCTTGAAAATGTAGACAAAAAACAATGTAAACACTACCAAGCCAATAGCGGGCTGTATGGCCGACCACAACACGCCCAGAAACGTTTGGGCATATTGTTTCTTGAGGTCGCGGCGCACGAGGGTACGCACCATTTTTCGGTAGTGGTACACCTTGCCCAAGTAGGCCAATAGGTTCAGTTTGGTATGGCTGGTATGGTTGTGTGCCAAAGCGTGTTGCAAGCAATTAATGCCTATGGTAAAAGTAATGAATTAGCCTTGCGATTGAGTATATAATTTAAAATTCCTGTTTTTACAGCCTTTATTCACCATTTACAAAATTAGCCCACGCTGTGCCAAACGCTAGCTAACAACTCAGTTTACTCCTCTTTGGCCTGATTGACCAACAAGCGGCGGTAGCTACTGAATATTTTCGATTTGGAAAGGAAACCCACGTATTTGCCGTTCTCAACCACGGGCAAGTTCCAAGCGCCCGTTTCGTCAAAGGTGGCCATTACGACTTCCATTTCATCGCCCAGCTTAATCATGGCGGGCGGCGAGTGCGATAGGTCTTTTACCCGCACGGTGTCGTATTTGTCGCGTTGGAACATGATTTCGCGCACATCGTCCAGTGTTATTATGCCTGTAAGCTGTTGGTCGTCATCTACCACGGGGTATATGTTGCGGTGGCTATGGGCTATCACATCGGCCAGGTGGCCCAAGGTGTCGTCGGGTTTCACGGTCACCAAATCCGTTTCTATTACCTTGCCCATCTGCAAAAAAGTAAGTACCTGCTTGTCTTTATTGCCACTGGTAAGGTGGCCCTTCATGGCCAATTGTTTGGTATAAATAGAGTGCGGCTCAAAATAATGCACAGTGGCATACGCTATGCCCGATACTATCATCAGCGGTATTATCAGCTCATACGAAGTCGTTATCTCCACCACCAGAAAGATGCCCGTAAGCGGCGCATGCATTACCCCACTGATGATACCCGCCATACCCACTAAACCAAAGTTGGTTTCGGATACGGTGTGCGAGGCACCCAACAGGTTGCTAAAACGCGCAAAAGCAAAACCCAACAAACCACCCGTAAACAACGACGGGGCAAACACGCCCCCATTGCCGCCACCGCCAATGGTTAGCGACGATGCCACCACTTTGGCAAATACCAGCACCAGCATAAAGCCCCAAACTACCCACACATTGTCTTGGAAATTGTGGAACAAACTGCCCTGTAACACCTGCTCGGGGTGGCCCGTGAGTATTACTTTCAGGGTTTCGTAGCCTTCGCCATACAGGGGTGGCAGCACAAATATCATAATGCCTAGTACGCTGCCGCCTATGAGCGTGCGCTTGTATCGGTTCTTTATTTTGAGCAACGGAAACTCTATGCTGCCAAGCATCCTGGAGAAATAAACCGACACAAAGCCCGCAATAACCCCCAGCATAATGTATTGCGGTATATCTCTTATGGCAAAGGCCTCGTTCAGTTCAAAATTGAACAATATATCCTCGCCAATAAGCAACCGCGAGGTAACCGTGGCCGTAACTGCCGCCAACAGCAATGGTATCAATGAGGGCACGGTAAGCTCAATCATGAGCACCTCCAAGGCAAATACCACACCCGTAATGGGCGAGTTGAAGATGCCCGCTATGGCCCCGGCCGCGCCGCAACCGATAAGCAACACCCGCTTTTGGTAGCTTAAATGAAACAGCTGTGCCAAGCTTGAACCAATGGCCGAGCCCGTGGTAACAATGGGTGCCTCTAGCCCCACCGAGCCACCAAACCCCACCGTAAGCGCACTGGTAACCATATGCGAATAGGTTTTGTCTCGCTCAATGTAGGCGCCCTTTTTGGCTATATTGTATATTATATTGGTAAGGCCGTGGCCCAATTTGCCGCGGTTGAGGTACAGCACAAACAACGTAGTGAGCAACATGCCCGCCAACGGATAGGCCAGGTAGAGGTAATTGAATGGATCAAAATTGTACTCGGCCGTAAGCAGGCTTTGTATAAAGTGCGTGGTGGTTTTAAGTATTACCGCCGCCAAGCCCGAGGCTATGCCCACCAGTACCCCCAGCATAAGGGTAAAATGGGTAAGGCTTAAATGCCGTGCGCGCCACACCAAAAATTTGTGCAGCATGTTTTGGGGCTTCATACCACAAATGTAGCGTAACGAGGGGAAACGGCAAGGGTTTTGGGTGGTTAGTTTGTTTGGGGGTAGGTTGGTGTAAAGCCAGGTGCCACCAACTGAAATCTATCACTTTATCAAACTCCATATTTAATCCACAAAAACAATACCTTTGGGGCCATAGTAGGTTTGCTTATTACCCATTGAAAAGCCCCAGCGTTATGCCAGATGAAATGAAACCTTGCCCGCAATGTAAGTCGCCATACGGATATGCCACCAACGACACGCAATATGCCTGCCCCGAGTGCGGACACGAATGGACCCCAACGGAGCAAAGCAATGAGCCAAGTGGGTTGGTGGTGCTCGACTCTAATGGTAATGAACTACAAAACGGCGATTCGGTTATCGTTATCAAAAACCTGCCCGTAAAAGGCTCTCCTATACCCATTAAAGCGGGTACCAAAGTAAAAAACATCAGGCTCACCGAGGGCGACCATAACGTAGATTGCAAAATACCAGGCTTTGGCGCCTTGGCCTTAAAATCGGAATTTTTGAAGAAGGCCTAAGCTTTTGGAGCATTTACCAAGCAAAACCAAAAATTTCTCCCTCACAATCAACATCTTGCATTTTTAGTAAAAAATAAATGGAGTTTATATTTTGCAAGAATAAAAACGCTCCGTAAATTAGTGTAAATGGCTGCGAAAGCAGCTTGTGCACCGGTGGCCCACGTAAAGGCATAGCCCTTAAGCGGAGAACCAGAGGTTCTGCCCAATGAAAAACCAGGTGTATCAATTACCTTTTCGGTTTTGTGTTAATTAGCCATACTCCTTGTTAAGTGAGTAGCAATCGTGTTATGTATAATGATGCGCATTTTTTATCATTTGCCATCTCAAATTTCTTATTTCTCGTCTCACATCGGTCATTTCACGTTTCTTTCACTAAATTCACGTACCCGCTGCATTTACTAAACCCCCAACTATTGCAATGCAACTACCCAACCCGTTGGACGGACCAATAATCGAACCCCACGCTACCGGAGCACTGAAACGCACCCTTGGCCCATTGATGCTTTGGGGGCTGGGCGTGGGCTATGTTATTTCGGGTATGTACTTCGGCTGGAACTTGGGCTTACCAGCAGGTGGCACGCTGGGGCTGGCCATTGCCACGGGGTTTATTATTGTTATGTACCTTACTTTTACCTTCAGCTACACCGAGTTGGCCTGTGCCATACCCAGGGCTGGCGGTGCATTTGAGTATGCCACCCGAGCATTGGGGCCGCGTTGGGGCTTTTTGGGCGGCATGGCCCAAAACATTGAGTTTATTTTTGCGCCCCCCGCCATTGCCATAGCCATAGGCACCTACCTGCACGACTACGTACCCCTGCCCATTGAGGCCCTAGCGGCAGCAGCATTTGTGGTGTTTACGCTGCTCAATATTTCGGGCGTGCGCAATGCGGCTATATTTGAGCTGTTTGTAACCGGGATAGCGGTAGTAGAGCTATTGATATTTACCGGTGCTACCTTGCCCAGTTTTGAAATGGCAAACCTCACGCACAACCCGTTGCCCAATGGCTATGGGGGCATATTTGCGGCCATACCGTTTGCTATATGGTTCTTTTTGGCCATTGAGGGCGTTGCCAATGTTGCCGAAGAAACCATCAATCCGCAGCGCAACGTGCTTATCGGTTTTGGTTCGGCCATATTTACGTTGGTGGTACTTTGTTTGCTGGTGTTTGTTTCGTCCATCGGGGTAGCCGGTTGGGAAGCCATTGTTTACGAGCCCGGCAGCACCGAAGCCTCCGATAAGCCCTTGCCCCTTGCGCTGGGCTTGATTTACGATAAAAACCATTGGCTATATCATTTGCTCATTACCATTGGTTTGTTTGGCTTAGTGGCTTCGTTTCACGGCATCATTTTAGCTGCGGGCCGCAGTACGTTTGAGTTTGGCCGAAAAGGCTTTGCACCTAGGGTTTTGGGCGAGGTTAATACCAAGTATAGTACACCTGCCAATGCACTTATCTTCAATATGGTTATCGGCATCATAGCCTTGCTTACGGGCAAAACTGGCGACATTATTACCATTGCGGTTTTTGGAGCATTGACGCTTTACATTGTAAGCATGATAGCCTTGCTGCGCCTCCGCAAAACGGAGCCTAACCTAGAGCGACCCTTTAAGGCACCGATATATCCGTTGTTTCCTATCATTGCCCTCATTATCGCCACCGTATCGTTGGTTGCCATGACCATTTACAACTGGCAACTGGCGCTCATTTACGTTGGCCTTTTGGCTGTGGCGTATGTTTATTATTTTGTGTTCGTTGAATCGAAAAAGAATACCACCCACCCATGACCCATCCTAAACAAGAACAGGCCCTATTGTATGTAAACAACCATGCCGCAGGCAAGGTGAAAGTGGCCGCTACGGATATTGACGGCATATTGCGCGGCAAAACCATCCGCCGCGACAAGTTTTTATCTATACTCGAAAAGGGCTTCGGATTTTGCGACGTGGTGTTGGGCTGGGACTCGCAAGACGCGGCTTACGACAATACCGAGTTTACAGGCTGGCACACAGGCTACCCCGATACCAATGCGAAAGTGGATATGGGCACCTTCCGTAAAGTGCCTTGGGACAATGACCTGCCATTTTTTTTGGCTGATTTTTGCAGCGAAGACGACAAAATACTGCCTATCTGCCCACGCGGTTTGCTAAAGCAAATGAAGTACCGTGCCATGGAAATGGGCTACACAGCTGCATTTGCCGAAGAGTTTGAATGGTTCAACTTTGCAGAGACCCCACAGAGCCTTGAGCAAAAAGACTACCGAAACGCACAGCCCATTACCCCGGGCATGTTTGGCTACTCCATCATTCGCAGCTCGCAAAATAAGGCGTTCTTCAATGATTTGTTCGATTTGATGGAGCAGTTTGACGTACCCATTGAGGGCATCCACACCGAAACCGGACCAGGCGTGTACGAAGTGGCCATTCTATATAGCGAAGATATAGTAGAAGCCGCCGACCGCGCCGTACTTTTCAAAACGGGCGCTAAAGAGATTGGCTACAAGCATGGCATTATGCCGAGCTTTATGGCCAAATGGCGCCACGATTTGCCGGGTTGCAGCGGGCACGTGCACCAAAGCCTTTGGCAACATGGCGTAAACACCTTTTACGACCCGAACGCCGAGCACCACATGAGCGAAACCATGCGCAGTTACATGGCCGGCCAATTGTATTGCTTGCCGCACATATTGCCTATGTTTGCCCCTACCATCAATAGTTACAAGCGTTTGGTTGAGGGCGCTTGGGCACCTACCACCGTTACTTGGGGGTTGGATAATCGCACTACTGCGTTGCGCGCGTTGCCGGGAAGTCCGAAATCTACGCGCTTAGAGACACGGGTGCCGGGCAGCGACGTAAACCCATACCTAGCCATGGCCGCTGCGTTGGCTTCGGGCCTATATGGTATTAAGCATGGATTGAAACTTGAGCAACCAAACACGGTGGGCAATGGCTATGCCGATAAGCGTTTCGGCACGTTGCCGCGCAACCTTGGCGAAGCTACTGCTGCTATGAAAAGCTCTGATGTGGCGGTGGAGTTGTTCGGTAAACCGTTTGTTGACCACTTTACCGCTACCCGCGATTGGGAGTGGCGCCAGTTTGCCAAAGTAGTTACCGATTGGGAATTGAAAAGGTACTTTGAGATAATTTAAATCGATAAAGAGATATGGTTACGAATAGCAAATTCTGCAGTTCGAA
The DNA here is from genome assembly GCA_903861055.1 of uncultured bacterium. Taxonomy (GTDB): domain Bacteria; phylum Bacteroidota; class Bacteroidia; order Chitinophagales; family CAIOSU01; genus CAIOSU01. The sequence goes on along the minus strand of CAIOSU010000424.1, from coordinate 1,454 downwards.
TATCACAACTCGCACGAGCAACCCCCTCCCAACCTCCCCCTAAAAAAGGAGGAGGAGCTTAAAAAAACTTACTCCGCAGCAGGGGCGCCGCCGCCAGTTAGGGCTTCAAGCTCTTTGTCGATGTAGTAGCGGCCCATACCTTCGGTGCCGATTAGCTCAATGCGCTCTAGAATGTGATTGAACAATACTTCTTCTTCACGCTGCTCATCCACATAAAACTGCATAAAGTTGTACGTGCCGTAGTCCTTTTCATTTTGGGCCATTTCCGACAGCTTGTAAACCGAAGCGGTTACCTTCTCCTCGTTGTGTAGGGCCTCCTTTACCATTTCTACTATGCCTTTAAACTTAAGGCTAGGTTGCTTAATGGCAGGCGCTAGGGCATGTCCTTTTACCGAATTAATGTAGTTAAATATCTTCAACATGTGCGTGCGCTCTTCATCGCTTTGGGCAAAAAAGAACTTAGCAGCACCGTTCATACCTTGTTGTTCGCACCATGAAGCCATGGCCAAATAGGCAAACGAAGCATGACCTTCAATAGAAACTTGTTCGTTGAGCGCTTTCTCTAATGACTTTGATAACATAGCCTTATTATTTTTCTGAAGCAAATATACCTAAATGAACACCGCAATAGCACCTTTAGTTGCTGCAAAAAGTTGGTTTGGGCTAATTTATAAGCAGTCTAAATACTAAAATGACTTAAAATAGGCGCTGGGGCATTAAGTATGGCCTAAATACTACCTACTTGCCAATTTATTGGTTTTCTTTGCAGTGAATCTAATAACTGCCTCTATATCATGGCCCACGAGAAAAAACTTTACGACAAGATTGACCGTAAAATCCTAAAGGCGATTCCTAACCCTGCTAAAGGTGCCTACGAAATCAAAATTAAAGTGCCTGAATGTACTTTTTTGGGAGTACACGAGCAGCCCGATTTTGCTACTTTGTACATGACTTTCTACCCTAAGAAGAAAGTAATTGAGCTAAAATCGTTGAAGCAATATGTATATCAGCTGCGCGACATTATCGTGTCGTACGAGCGATTGATAAACATTGTGTACGATGATATGATTGACGTATACGACCCAGAGCGTTTGCGCATAACCATGATTTTCAACCCTCGCGGTGGTATCAGCTCAAAACTGACCATTGATAGTGATTGGAAAGTACGTGGCGGCAATGAGCAGTTCCGCGATTGGGTGGGCAGCGAAGATACCTTTGATGTAATTATGTAATTACCACAAATACCTTACAGAAACGGCCCCGAGCGATTGCTTTGGGCCGTTTTTTGTTTTGTGTGTTCGTTACTTCAAAAGGCATGTCATCCTGAGCCTGTCGAAGGGTGCGCGCGTTGGCCTGCCCGTGCGAGCGACAACCTTCAAACTACCTTAATCATTCACTTCGTCAACAGCACCCTCCCCGGTTTTAGCATTGCCTTTGCAAGCAGCCAGTTCAGG
>CAIOSU010000423.1 GCA_903861055.1 uncultured bacterium | reverse complement strand
AATTTTTAATATCACATCAAAGAAGAAAACAACCCATTCACTTACGTTTTCATTTGGTCGTTGGGCCTGACAGGTTCTCAATACCCGGTAATACTCCGTTTTCCTACTTTCAATCTCATGTTCTGCGCTTACATACTGTACCCACTTATAACCTTCCTTTAGCAGCAATAAATTAATCAGCAATCTGCTTAATCTGCCATTTCCATCTTGAAAAGGATGAATAGTAACGAACTCATACGAAAATAGCGCACACTTCACCAGAGGGTGTGTATCAGTATCGGCCATGTACCAATCAATAAGTTTTTGCATGGCGTTGATAGTAGAAAAACCGGGTTCTGTAGTGTGGAAAATTATTTGCTTGCTACCATCCGGATATGTGGCTTCAACTGAATTGCTGTGCTGCTTATAGTCGCCCCTATGCCATTCGTCCTTACTACTATATCGGAGTAAAATATTGTGCAGATTCTTGATACTGCTTTCAGAAATATCAATTTCAGCGAATGACTCCGCTATTATATCCATTGCTTCAAAATAGCCTACCACTTCTTGCGCATCCCTATCCTCAAGCTTAGTAATATCTATATTAGCAAGCAATAACCCCACCTCATTATCACTCATGTTTGACCCTTCAATACGGGTAGAAGCTCCCACACTTCTTACCGTAGCTATTGCTTTAAGCTGACGTAAGCTTTGCCCTTCTTTTTTTTCAATTGTCGTCCAAGAAGCATCAAATCTATCCACGTCGCTTATGGATTTAACTAGCTTCCAATCAAGGTCTAGGTTAAGTGTGTGTACCTTTTGTTTCATTATATAAAGCTACTAAATTATCGCCATTGATACGATATGATACGATATGACACGATAATGATACGATAAGCCAATAATTAAGGACCCCTTCATCCCAATTATGCCCCCAAAATCGTAATTTGCAACCAATCAAATTGGTATGGTGGTGAAACGAGCAACAATCATTGGCGCTGGGCTAGTAGGCTCACTTTGGGCCCTGTTTATGGCCAAGCGTGGTTACGAGGTAAATGTTTATGAGCGCCGCGCCGATATGCGCAAGCTAAACACTGGCGGTGGCCGCTCCATTAACCTTGCCCTGAGCGATAGGGGCTTGAAAGCACTGAAGACCTTGGGGTTGGAGTCGAAAATAAGGGATATGGCCATTCCCATGCACGGTAGGCTTATCCATTTGCCCGATGGCAGCCTTGGTGGGTTGCAACCCTATGGAGAGCATGGGCAATATATCAATTCCATTTCGCGGGGCGGGTTAAACGAACTGCTCATGAACGAAGCCGAACAACAAGGCAATGTTACTTTCCATTTCAAAATACGTAGCCTCGATATTGATAAGGGCAAAAACGAAGTATTGCTGGAGCATTCTGAAACTGGAGAACAATTTACCACCCAATCGGAGGTGATATTTGCCACTGATGGGGCTTTCTCTGCAATACGGGGCAGCATGGAAAAAACCGATAGGTTTGATTACAGTCAATACTACTTGCCCCACGGCTATAAAGAGCTGAGCATACCCCCTGCAGATGGCGGCGGCTTTCGCATGGACCCCAGCGCATTGCATATATGGCCTCGCAAGAGCTTTATGCTTATTGCATTACCCAATCTAGATGGCAGTTTTACTTGCACTCTTTTCTTGGCTTATGAGGGCGAAGTAGCCTTTGAAAACCTGAAAACGGAAGAACAGGTAAAGGCATTTTTTGCAGCGTATTTTCCGGATGTAGTAACGCTGATGCCGAATTATGTAGAGGAGTTCTTTTCAAATCCAACCTCGTCGTTGGTTACGGTTAAGTGCTATCCTTGGGTGTATGGCAACAAAATAGCCCTGATGGGGGATGCTGCCCACGCCATTGTACCGTTTTATGGCCAAGGTATGAATGCCGGCTTTGAAGATTGCTCGGTGCTTGATGAGCTTGCTACCGAGTTTAAAGAAAATTGGTCGGCAGTATTGGAGGCATATCAGCGAAGCCGCAAACCCAATGCTGATGGTATAGCCGAACTGGCAGTGCGTAATTTTATTGAAATGCGCGATTTGGTGTCCGATCCGTTTTTCCAATTGCAAAAGCAGGTAGAGAAACAATTACACCGCAAGCACCCCGAAAGGTATGTGCCGCTATATACTATGGTAACCTTTAGCGCATTGCCCTATTCAGAGGCCCTCAGGCGCGCGCAGGTGCACGATAGCTTCTTTATTGAAGCGGAGCAAGCTAACATGGCTTTGGTGGCTACAGCGCCCGATACGGAGGTTTCTCAGGCATTGATTGATGCTTGGGTTGACGAAATTGAAAGCAGATATTGATGGAGCGCTTTGAACGTTTTGTAGATGCATTAAAAAAAGCTGCCGTGGCTGAGTTGCCAGGGTGGCATGCGCAGCAACAAATGGCCCCAGCAAAGCGCATGAAACCTGAAACTTGGGCCGAGTATTACCAGAATGCGCGCTTGGGAGCTGTTTTGATATTGTTTTACCCTCATAATGATTTAGTGCACACAGTTTTTATCCAACGGCCCAAGTATGAAGGGGTGCACAGTGGCCAAGTAGCTTTCCCCGGGGGTAAAAAAGAAAATGACGATGCCGATTTGATACAAACCGCGCTGCGCGAAGCTTGGGAGGAAGTAGGCATAAAGCCCGAACAGGTAGAAGTTATAAGGCCCTTGAGTGAGTTATACATTCCGCCCAGTAATTTTTTAGTTACGCCAGTTTTGGGCATAAGTTATCAGCGGCCTTCGTTTGTACCTCAATTGTCGGAAGTGGCCGAGATATTAGAAATTGACATACAACTGCTATCCGACCCAGCCATAGCAGCTACCCGGCGCATTGTTATCCGTGAGGGCATGGAGGTCGATTCGCCGTCGTTTGACGTTAGAGGGCGCATTATTTGGGGCGCTACTGCCATGATGATAAGTGAACTGAACGCGTTATTGAAAAAAGTGGAGTGGTAAGAAATTAATGTGCTAATTTGAAAATGACATTATGACTTCAATTAGCTAAATTTAGAAGCAAAAGGAACTTTTAAGGAAGCTTCTGCACTAGGTTTTAGACTAAGCTAACTGAAGACAGAAGAAATTTATTTAAGCAAGCATTGACGATGTAGAGGCGGGCAGGTCTCAACACTTATTGATGCGTGTTACTGGATTTACTCAGTAAGGATTATACTATATCATAAAATTTTAACCGTGATGAAAACCATACTAATTGTGCTATCGTTCGCCTGTGTTGTTACAACTACTCTCAACGCCCAAAAGCATACCTGCTGCAGCATAACTGCCACCCAAGAATTTTCTTCGCTTACTGCCGATGCCAGTTTCAACGCATCACATGCCGAACCGTTGCCCTACGTGTTTAACGATGCTGTTGGTCAAATGGTGGGCTTCAAAACTCCTGATGGGCGCAAATCGCAGGCGTTTCAAATACTTACCCCTTACAAAACCAACAAGTGGCTATTTGTATTCCATGAGTGGTGGGGCTTGAACGACCACATTAAGAAAGAGGCTGTAAAATATTTTGAGTCATTGAAAGATGTAAACGTATTGGTAATTGACCTATATGATGGAAACCTGGCCACCACTAGAGAAGATGCGGCTAAATTTATGGGTGCTGTTGAAGATGCCCGTGCGCGCAGCATTATACAAGGCGCAATAAGCTACGTAGGCAAACAAGCAACTATTGGCACTGTGGGTTGGTGCTTTGGCGGCGGTTGGTCGTTGCAGGCAACATTAATGGCGGGTAAGCAAGCCGCTGGGGCAGTGATGTATTACGGTATGCCTGAAAAAGATGTAGAGAAACTAAAAACCTTACAGGCCGAAGTGCTGTTTGTGCTAGCCCAAAAGGATGAATGGATAACTCCGGAGCTGGTTGTGCAGTTTGAGGCCGATATGAAAACCGCCGGTAAAGTCCTAACCGTTAAATCTTATGATGCGGTGCATGCCTTTGCAAACCCTAGCAATCCTAATTTTGATGTAACAGCAGCAACCGATGCTTATAGCCAAAGCATCAAGTTTTTGGCTAAGCAGTTTTTTCAAAAAGGTGGTTGATTTACATACCCAGACCAGGGAAACCTGGTAGCATGTCTTTGCCCATAGCGGTACTTTCTGCTTCGGCTACTTTCTCGGCTTGCTCTAGTGCGCGGTTTACGGCCACGGTTACCAAATCTTCTATAGCTTCGGTATCGTTGTCTTTGATCAGTTCGGGAGATATCTGAAGGTTTACCAATTTGCGGTTTCCGGTTACGGTAGCTTTTACCAAGCCACTGCCCGCTTCGCCAATAACGGTTATGGTATCCAAGCGCTTTTTCATGTCTTCCATACGCTGTTGCATCTCGCCCAGCTTACCCATTAAATCTCCGAACATAGTTAGTCGTTTTGCTGCAAATATAGCAAAACAAGCATCGATTAATATGTTGCTTTACGTTTATTGAAACATGAATAATAAGCCGAACACTATCATGGTAAGCGGGTCGTTTTAATTATCTTTGTGCCATGAGAATGAGCCTGCCTTTAATAGGCATTATTTTTTTATCCATTTTTTTGACTTTTTGCGGCAGCAATCGCAAGGCAGAAGGCTCGTTTACCGAAGAGGAGTTGAGCTGGTTGGTATATAAAAACGGCGACAACATTCTGTTTCAAAACCCTGACTCCATTGGCGACGAGGTCACCTTGTTTATTTCGGGCCAGAAAGACCCTGCCCAATTGCGAAACTATTACCCTATAGAGGCTGAAGTGACCGTTGGCAATCCTGAAAAAGGCGAATACTTTAAGGTGTACCTATTAAAGGATGAGTTGGAATTTAAACGATACCTGAAATTTGGCGAAGTATACCGCGCCTTCGATTTGGTAGAGCCGTTGGCCGAGTATAAGGTAGGCGACATTATTTACAAGGATGTATACATTTTTAAAGAGGATAGCAGCAGCACCGAAAGCAAAATTAGTGAAGTATATTTTGCAAAGGGATATGGAGTGGTGCAATACAACACCAGAGAGGGGGGTAGTTTTCAGCTCCTGAACAACCAAACAATAGATACTAAAAAGTAATGAAAGCCTCACTAAAGCCGCGTTTGTTGCTTACAGGTGCCAGCGGCTTTTTAGGCCATAACATTATTCAGCAGGCCCAGCAGCATTATCAAATAATAGGCATCGTACACAAGCATACCGTAAACTTATCTGGTTTGCAGTTGGTACAAATGGACATTACCGACCATATTGCCCTGCGCAACATAGTGCGCGAAGTGCAGGCCGATGCCATAATACACACCGCTGCAATTGGCGATATAAATAGGTGTGAGCAATTTCCTGCGGAAACAGAGATATTGAACGTAAGCACTAGCATATACTTGGCTAAACTAGCTGCTGAGATGCAAATACCATACGTTTTCACCTCTACCGATTTGGTGTTTGATGGAGAAAAAGGTGGGTACCATGAGACCGATGCCGTAAACCCTATAAACCACTACGGTGAGCAAAAAGTAAAGGCCGAAGAGGGTATTAGAATAGCTTATCCGCGAGCGGCCATTTGCCGAATGCCACTTATGTTTGGTGCCGGTGGGGCAGGTTCAAAAAACTTCTTTTTACCCCTTTTGCAAAAGATAAGAGCCAATGACGAAATAGGCTTGTTTACCGATGAATATCGTTCGGCTTTAGGAGCCATCTCAGCCGCCAAAGGTTTGTTGAAGGCAGTTTCCGCATTTAATGGAACGTATCATTTGGGCGGACCCGACAAAACCAACCGGTATACCTTAGGCAAACTAATGGCGCAAGCGGCTGGTATAACCCAGCCCAACATTAAGGCTATACAGCAAGCCGATGTGCCCATGCCCGCACCAAGGCCCAAAGATGTAACCTTGGATAGCAGCAAGGCTATAGCAGCTGGCTTTGTACCTATGCAAAACCAAGCCGAAATTGAGCTCATATTGCGCAGCGGCATGTAACTTTCTTTAACAAGAATTTACAAAGACATAAGCTTATTGAACATTTTTAAGACCATTGAAGTTAACTCAATACCCTATATTTGAAATCTGAAAGAATTCTGTTTACTTATAAAAAACCTAGTACTATGGCTTTTACATTACCAGATTTACCATACGCTTTTAACGCCCTTGAGCCTCATATTGATGCGCGTACCATGGAAATTCACCACGGAAAGCACCATGCGGCATACACCACCAACTTGAACAAAGCTTTAGAAGGAACTGCCGATGCCGATAAGACAATAGAAGACATCCTAGCCAATATTTCTAAGTTTGGTGCGGCTGTTCGCAACAATGGCGGTGGCTTTTACAACCACAATTTGTTTTGGACCGTTATGGCCCCAAATGCAGGAGGAGCTCCAACTGGCGCGCTTGCCGAAGCTATTAACCAAGCTTTTGGCTCTTTCGATAAGTTCAAAGAAGAGTTTGCTGCTGCAGCGGCTACCCGATTTGGCTCAGGTTGGGCTTGGCTTATAGTTGCTGATGGAAAATTAAAGATAACCAGCACCCCAAACCAAGATAATCCTTTAATGGATATTGCTGAGGTAAAAGGCACCCCAGTGCTAGGTTTGGATGTGTGGGAGCACGCCTATTACCTTAACTATCAAAACCGCCGCCCCGATTACGTAGGTGCGTTTTGGAACGTGGTTGATTGGAAGCAAGTAGCAGCATATTACGAGGCTACTTTGTAAGTACAATTCGCATAAAAACGAAGGCCCGATTTGGAATACCAAATCGGGCCTTCGTTTTTAATAATGAGCTGTTGTTTATTTCGATTCGCTCATATCATAGGCTATATTGCCAAATTGCTCAATAAGGGTATAAAGGCTATTGTGGCCGTTTGGTTTTAGCTTAACCGAAACCACTGCAGTGTAATTTTCCTTGTTGTACATTTCAATTTTGTCGAAAATGCCAAACAGTTTCTTAGCCGCTGCCGTCTCTTCAGTATCGTAGCTTTCGTCAATAACATCTTGAACCGCTTTTGGGTACTGGGTCATATCTAGGTTGGCATAAACATACACACCGTGGCTTGCAGCGCCTTTGGCCATTGCACAATCGTTGTTGCCTTTGTAAGTGCCGCCTACTATTGCTTCAATGCTGGCTTTATCATTGCCTACTACCAGCATTTTGTCTTTAATAGTAGTATAAATTTCATAGTCTCCCAAGCTGGTAGTGGTAAGCTTGTCAACTTTTGGTTTGTCGTCGCCCAACATCAAGCCCAAAAAGCCAAACGTCTCATCATTTACGGTAGTTGCTGCCAAAAATATGGGGGTGGTTACACTTTTGGTATAAGTAGTATCTTGGTATTCTACATCCCAATCAAACTCATAATCGTCGGCACTGGCATATAAGTTGTCGTCTTCCGCAACTTTCGATACTGGTACCTGTTCGGTTACGGTTTTTTCGGTAACCCTTACGTCAGCCAAAGTAATCAACAAATCGCCATCGAAAGGAGCGGTAAACTGCTGCGCAGCGGCAACATATTGCTTCATTGTTTCGTTGGTTTTGTCGTCAAATGCTGGGTTGTCGCTCATCAACTTCAAGTAGTTCTTCAAGTTCAACGACATTGAAACAACGCCCAAATCGGTGCTCTTAATCAAATCCGACATTTTAGAGGGTACGCCCGCGCGCAAAATCTCATCGCTGTACATTTTTTGCAAATCGCTAGGTAAATCGGTTATATACTCGGTATAAATCTCATCATCGTTGAAGGTAACGTGAAACTGAAAGCTCGAGCCTTTCAATTTCTCCATTTGCTCATTGTAGTTTTTTAAAGTTGGATCGTCGGCCAAATCTGGCGAAAACTCTTTAGCGGCATCCATTATGGTGGCTATTACATCCATGCTTATCCAACCGCTTATATCCTGGCTTTTTTTGTAGTAAGATTTAAAGCCGGGCATGTCAACCACCGAGCCGCCATCTCCTTTCTCAGCAAAAATGCTTGCAAACAGCTTGGTAGGGTCGTTAAGCGAATCTTTGCTTATAGCCGGTAAAACAATCAACGTTCCTTCGCTCCAGCCAAAACTGGCTTCCGGGGTTTTTAGATAGTTGTATCCGGTGGCGGTTTCAGCGGCGTATCCGTTTTCTTCGGCCTTCAATACCTTGGTTATAAAGGTTTTAAACTTATCAGCATCTCCTAAGGCTATGCTAAGGCCCACATTGGGATCCTCACCAGCGCCTTTATAGGTTACAAAAAGATAAACCGGTTCTAGAAAGTTGATGCCATAGTTCAACGGGTTTTTCATAAACTCGTCGGTTTGTTTGGCCGTTTCGGCATCCTTTTCGCCCATTTTAGCTTGCAGCTTCTTGTAAAACTCCGCATTTTGGAGTTGGTCCAAATCGCCTTTGGCGGCCATACCTGCTAGGTCGAAACTTACCACAGCCACAGTTTCTTTGGGCAGGGTTTTCAAGTGATCAGGATATCCGCACGATGCCATAAGCATAGCGCAAACAGCAATGGTTAAAAAGTAGCGTAATGTTTTCATTTTCTATCCCTTTGGGCGTTTTTGAGTTTTTACAGATTGTAAAAATAATATTATTTATGGCGTTTTAGCCATTTCATAATCATAATCTTACACATTATTACCTGCATCCTTATCAGGATGAGACTGCGATACTGATTGATAAAGAGCTTGTTACTTTACCGTAACACCGTAAGTGCCCGTAAAGCTTTCGCCAGGTTTCAGCGTAATAAGGCCGATGCCGTTGTTAAACGCATCGGGGGCGCAGGTCATAGGCTCTATGGCTATCGATTGGCGGTCTTCGGGTATGTACAATTGGAAGTAATTGTATTTTTCTTTGCCAATTTCTTGCCATAGCGTTATCTGGAAATTACGGTCGGCATCATACAGCTGCACGTAGGCAGTGTCTTCGCGGGCGTTTACTTTTATGGCAAATGGGGTATCAAATTCTGTTTTGCCGATAGTTTCCAGCTCGGTAAACCGGGTGTAGGGTTTGCGCTTCCCGGTCGGTATCAGGTTTTCGTCTACTTCCAGTTCTTCGCAGTCGGGCAAAATAAGTTGAAGCCTATCAACCAAAGTACCGGTTTTAAAGTATGGATGCCAGCCATCGCCAACCGGCATAGGCTCAAGGCCGATATTTTTGATGGTGGTTACGCACTCAAACCCATCCTCCGAAAGCGCATAAATAATATTCATGCGGAAAGGGAACGGGTAACCATCGTGCTTGCCGTTGTGGGTATATTCAAACTCAACATTGCCTTCGGTGCTACTTTCTGAATGGCTTATAAGGTCGAATGGCTTGTTGAACATGAAACCATGCAAAGAGTTTTTCTTATTTGCTTCGTTTCTGGGCAGCACGTAATCTTTGCCATTGAAACTATACTTGCCGTCTTTTATTCGGTTCGGAAACGGCGCAAGCTTGGCTCCTTTGAACCACTGCTTTTTCGACATATCCTTACTATCGTTGGTGCCACGCAACAAAGGGATATTTTTCTTGTTGGCTTGCAGCACCAATTCGTTGGTGTTGGTGCCATAGTCGTGTATTATGGTCACGTACTCACCCGATAGAACGTTGTTTATCTCTAACTGTGTAAGGTTCCCAAAAGAATCTTCCTGAATTTTGAACATGGCGGTAAGATATGAAAAAAGTTATTTCCCCGAAAAAAAGAAGCAGTAAAATCACTTTTACCTCATCAATTACGGGCGCAATAATAACACGACTGCACTGAACGGTCAAATATTCCTCTGTTTTTTCTTGGGTAAATAGTACGGATAAATTTTGATAAAAATTTAATTACATGAAAATCAATATTTTGTGCTTAAATAGATAAGCAATGCTTATTTTTTAGTCAAAATTGTTTGTGAAAAATAAAATACACTTATATCTTAGCATTGTTCGGTTGATAATTGAACCGGCCAGTACAGGAGATGATAGACGTAACTAAGATAACCATTGCCCAGTTTATTGATTATTGCAAGCTATTAGCGACCCTTCAGCCAGAATTAGACAAGCGTTTCGATAATAAGGCCAACATTACCGGGATCGATTTATTTACCCGTTACCCAGAGTATGTAGAGGCGGTTGTAAAATTTTGGACCGGATGGGAAAGCGTAAAAAATAAAGATGCTGATTTGGTGCTAGGCATTTTTACGGTAGCGGATAAACTAACCGTGCTTCCAGAGTTAAGAGAATTGAAGGCATTTGAACACGAAGGAGCTTTTTACTATGCTCCTGCCGATTTGCAATTACTGAATAAACTGGCCCCAATGGGAAAAGCTACCTTTGGACAAGCCTTAGAGGCGTTGCAAATTGAACAATTGATGCAGGGCAAATACGAAATGATACCTTATGTATTAGCCACCCTGTTTTTGAAAGAGGGCGAAATCCTAGATGATATTGATATGAGCGAGCGGGCTGCTACCATGGGTAGGCTGCCGCTTACCCAGGCCATGAATGCCTATTTTTTTTTAGCTCGTTCCGCGAGTACTTGGTTAAAACGTATCAACCGCTATTTAGAGGCGAAAGTAATGCCCAAGCCAGCAAAGCCGGAGTTGGTGTACTAAACCAATTTGGGTGGTACAATCTACTGTATACTGCCGCTGCCGGTCAGTTATGGCAGCTAGCGCATATTAAAAACCTGAACGTACATACCGTTTTCCAGTTCCTCACGCGGCAACGCGAAGAGCAGTGCTTTAATGAGCGCCTGCAAAATGTATATGCCGATGAGGCAAAGGCAAAACGGAGAAAATAAAAAGTGTGAGATATGAAATGCGAAATAGCAAACCCTCAAACAACAAACGACCAAGCCAACGCGGTTTCAAGTTTCCCATTTCATATTTCGCACATTAATACTTCCCCTCCCCGTGTGCTGTTGGCCGCTCCTGTTTCTCGAAACAAGGAGTACATTCTCCGTGATTGGCTGCAGCACATTTCCGGGCTTACTTACCCGGCTTACGACATCTTTCTGGTGGACAATAGCCCCGATGAGGGTTTCCACCAGGAAGTATGGTCGTGGGGGTATAAGTGTAGCTATTGCCCACCAAAGGGTAAACGTGCCCCGGCATTTATTGCCGAAAGCCAGAATATGCTGCGCGAGCATTTTCTGCAAAACGATTATGATTACTACTTCAGTTTGGAGTGCGATAATTTTCCGCCGCTGAATATTATTGAGCTATTGCTAAGTTATAGGGCCGATAACATTAACGTACCTTATTTTTTGAAACAAGGCGCCCATACCACGCTTGGGGTGCAGCTATCGGTAATTAATTACCAAGGCTGGTGCGCCAACAAGGTAATGGCACCCTACGAGAGTATTGCGGCATTTGATGGGCGCGTGAAACGATATTTCGCGCCTTCAATTGGGTGCTCGCTATTTAGTCGGCGATTGATGCAACGCCTGAAGTTTAGGGTTGATGCTAGCAACCCTATGGCCTTTAGCGATAGCTTTTGGCACATGGATAGCAACCGCATAGGCATAAAGCCGCTAGCGCACATGGGCGTGCTATGCGAGCACCGCCGGTTTACCTGGAAATACAACAAAGACCTTTAAAAATTGAGGTTGCGGGTTACGAGTTACTAGTTGCGAGTTAAAAACTTGCCCTTATGACTATTGAATGAAAACCCGTAACCCGCAACTCGTAACCTAAAACCATTTTTACCATGATTACCCTTTCCAAATTAAAGCCCCTATTGTTGGTGCTATCGGTACCCTTATTACTCATTATTGCCTTTGCCTTGGCTGCTAAAGGTGGCTGGCCACAACTCTGGAATTTCATTTTTGGCTACGGCGTAGGCGCCTTTTATGCCTGGATAAATTGGACCCAGAAAACCAGAAATGCCTAAACGCACCATGCAAAAACTTGAACTACCCCAAGCGCTGGACGATTTACGGGCCAAAATAGCCTTGCTAGACCAACGCATAAAGCTAATTGCCGAAGGTGTTGAGCTATATGGTACACTGGCCCTGCAAGAAACTGACCCAGTGATGAATTATAACTACCGCGAGCAAGCCAGCAAAAAGCGCGAGGAACTGATGGTGTATACCGAACAATGGCGCTCGCAGCAAGTGTACCTTGCCGAATTTGAGAACGACCTAAAGCAACAACAGGCGCTGCGCCAAAAACAGTTAGCTCACTTAAAAGAGCATAAGCAGCAAGTGCTTGAAGTTGCCAAAGACCGGATAAAAAACGGCCAATTGCCCGAACCAGAGCGTGTGCAGCTAAAAGCCTTGCGCGATCTATTTATTAAAGACCAGTTTACCACTGATGAAGAGCGCCTGATGCGCTTCAGGGAATTGGTGAACCTATTGCAAAACAAGTAATTGCCCAACCCCATGTTTACACTTATTACCAGTTGGTACCATGAACCCGATGCCGTGCGCAGGGCTGAGCTATTGTATTGCTTGGCCCGCAACCTAGAGCACCCATTGATTAAAAAGGTGAGGCTTGTAGTTGATGGCGAGCCCGATATACCCTACCACCCGAAAATAAAGGTGAGGCAAGCAGGGCGCAGGGCTTT
>CAIOSU010000422.1 GCA_903861055.1 uncultured bacterium | reverse complement strand
GGGTCGGGTTTTGGCAGTGTGCCCAGCTCGTTTAGCTGGCCACCTAACGATACTCGTGTAGTATCGGCTGGCAAAAGGGCTTCGTAAGCGGCAATGTTGCTATACACAAATGCCCTGCTCGCTACAGGAGGTGCAAATCCATCGTACATTAGGGTTTCGGTAAGCGCCCAATTAAGCCTCTTTATGACATCTGAGTTATCGGTATAGGAGATATTCTTTTCTGATGCATGACTATTGGTGCAGGCATAGTATGTACTTAGTATACCAATCGCTGTGATGTATACCAGCGACACTCTAAAAACATTAAATACCTTCATTACTTAGATATTAGTGATTACCAAATTTATAGTTTATTGACGGCATGGTCAACTCTTGGAATGTTGGATTTACGGTAAGTAAGCAATTTAGCCCAATAACGGTACTAGCCTTTTTGATTGATGGCCCATTGGTAGGTTTTACTAAGACCCTCATGCAAGCTTGTGGTAGCTTCCCAACCTATGGCTTTGTATATTTTGGATGTTAGTGGCACCCGGCGCATAATATCTTCAAAAGCATCGCCAAAATTATCGCTTGTTTGGATTGTTTCAATGGTCAGTGGCTTGCCCGATATTTCAATAATGGTATTCAGTACTTGCAACACGGTATGCTCGGTATTGTTGCCTACATTGTAAACCTCGCCGTTGGTATTAGCATCTTGTACCAATTTTATGCAAGCGGCCACAGCATCGTCAATGAAAGTGAAACAGCGTGTTTGCGATCCGGTGTTATGCATTACTAGGGGATGGCCTTTAGCGGCCAATAGTATGTTTCGCGATACAACAAAAGCCTCTGATTGGCCAGGCCCGTATATGTTAAAGAACCGCACAATGCAGCCCTTTAGGTTTTGTTGCTTAAAGGCGCCGCGGACAGCATGCTCGGCCGCGCTTTTTGAGCTGCTATAACTCCAGCGCTCAAAACTGGTTGAGCCCAGTACACGGTCGTCATCTTCGGCCCAAGGCACGTTTGGGTTTTTACCATATACTTCACTAGTACTGCTGAAAAACAAATAGCAATTGTGCCTTATTGCAGCTTCCAGTACATTCAGCGTACCTACTACATTGGTGCGCACTACATCAATTGGGTTTTCCATGTAGCGCTCAATACCAACGCGGGCTGCAAGGTGAAAAACTTTGGAGAAAGATGCATCAATAACACTATCAACTAGCGCTTTATCGGTTACATCGCCTACAATATAATCGAAATGCCCGTTGGTGTTAAGCGATTGTACGTTTTGGGCTTCGGTTAGGGGTAAAATATCAAGCCCCACTACTTGGTAACCTGCATTAATCAACTGCAAAGTGAGGTGACTACCTATGAAACCATTACAACCAGTTACCAGTACTTTTTCGCCGTTCATATATCAGGAAGTATGCGCCTCGTGCAGTTGCAAATTAGGCAAAAAATCAATAAAATCTTAATGAACGACATATTACAAGCGGTTAATGGTATCGAAAAAACGATACACCTCGTTGCAAACGGTACTTACTTGCTCTTCAGTCATGCCAACCCAAATCGGCAACGAAAGGGTTTCTTGGGCAAGCAATTCCGCTTCGGGTAGGTGCTTTTGTGCCCAAGGTAGCGAAGTATATGCAGGCATTTGGTGTATAGGGGTGGGGTAATGGATGCCACAGCCTATTTGGCGTTCTGTAAGATGTTGTTTTAGGGCGTCTCTATGTGCAGTGCGCACCACAAACAGATTGGTAGCGGGCTCTAGGCCAGATTCAATAACGGGCAATTGTAGTGGGGTATCTTTTAGCTTTTGAGTGTACAATGCCGCTAAGTGCCTGCGCTCTTGCAAAAAACTATCAAAATGGGCGAGTTTGAGTTTCAGCACTACGGCTAGCAAATCGTCCATTCGGCCAGTAGTGCCGCAGTATTGGTGCATTTGATAACCGCTTTGGCCATGATTACGCAAAGCTTTGCACTTTTGGGCATAATCCTCTTCGTTCGTGAAAATGATACCCGCATCTCCATTGGCCGATAGGTTTTTGGTTGGGTAAAGGCTTACAGCCGTTATCGGCGCAAAAGTACCTAAAAGCCTCTCGTTTAACCGTGCCCCAAACGATTGCGAAGCATCTTCCATCAATAACTTGGTGTTGGAATTGATGGCAGCCGAGGCATTACCATATAAGTGCGAAGCTAGTACTATATTGCTGGTGGCCACTTTGGGCATTTGCCAATTGTTGGGGTCAGTATCTACTAAGTCGGGTGTGCCCCCAGCAGCAATAATGGCCTCGGCAACTGCTACAAAGGTATTTGCGTTTATAGTTACGGGCTCCTTAGGCGATAAGCCAATGGCTTTTAGGCCAAGTTCTAGCGCCATAGTGCCAGATGAAACGGCAATGGCGTACTTAGTACCCATATACTCCGCTGCTGCCTCTTCAAATACTACAACTCCAGGGCCACTTATATAGGTGCCGCTTTTAAGCACCTTTTCCATTTCCCGCTGTATGTTACTGTACCCAATTCGCTCTAGCTCTTTAGTAGGACTAAACATAGGTATTGCATGCTCAGTTTGGGCCGCTGCGGTAGGTATATTGGATTGGGTGTTGCTCATATATGCGGCTTTTTGGTGCCGAGGGCTAAATAAAGGTACAAAACAACCTTAATATCAAGTAGTGGTGCTATTGCGCTTGGTGGTAAGCTGCCAAACAACTACTGTATAGGCGGCCATTAATGCGGTTATGCCAACCACCAATTTGTAGTCGAGGCCCAATAAATCGGTTACTAACAAAAATGGGCTAGGTGCTAAGGTGGCAGGTTGTAAGGTATATTCTTGTGCCAGTATATATAGTGGTATGTAAAGCAGTCCAGCAGCAATAAGGCCTTTTACGGTTATCAGCGTATTGGTGAGCGCTTGAAATCGCTGATAGAAACCTGAGGTTATTTTACTCCAATCAATAAACAAAAGGTAAACGATATATTGGAAATGGAACGAGATATTGAACAAAAGGAACGTAGTAGTGTGGAACCCAATTGCCAAAAGCAACCAAGCCCTGAACCACTTGGGTTTTATAACTGCTGCTAGAAATAATAGCTCAAACAGCACTGCTCCCCAATCCATTGCTTCCCAAAAAAGGGGGTTTGAAATATTAACAACCCACGAAGAAAGCAACTTCAAATTGCCGATAACATAGTATTGCGTAAAAAAGTGGCCACGAGTGGCATTAGTACCCAAATCAAGCCAGCCGCCCATTAGTTTTGGCACCCCTGCGCTAAACATCCCAAAGCCAAGCAAAAGGGCCATCATGGTTATGGGCCAAGGGCTATTAGCGGATGGAGGGTTAGTACTACGTTTAGCATCAATAGAATATTTGCTACCCCAGTTGCTGAACGACATTAGTAAAGGCACCAGCCATACGATTAAATCTTGGCCTATTAATCCATACGAAAATGCAAACGACTTGCCTATTACTATTGCAATACAAAGCCCAATAGATACCCAACGAGTAAACCAACCAAACAATAGTAGCATGGTTAATGCTACTATAAGTAAACTTAAACCCTGCAAAAACCAATAAGCCGGAAAACTACTAAACAGTGCCCCCAGCGAATAGGTTGGCGGGTTGAAAAACGAATTGGGGCTATCGGCTATCCATACAAAATTGGGCACGCCCCATATGAGTAGATATAAGGCAAACAATATGCGGTAAAGCCCCATTGCCTCAGCGCTCATCGGAAATGAGGTAAAAATCCAGCAGTCGAGCCAGTTGTTATATGTGGGCTTTGGGCTACTCATCAAAGTTCAAATACAAGGTGTATTGCAGCTTTACGCTAACGGTTTGGGGGTTATTTTTATCATGCTGGTAGCCAAACGTATCTACTTCCAATGCTTTTATTTTGGTTTTTCCAGTCAATACTAGCAACCGCGAATACAGCATTTTTTTGGTTTCGAGGTCGAGGGAAATTGTATCTGTTCCTTCTGTGCCCACAAAAATGCGGTTCATGGTGTGGCGGCCAAAAAACTCTGGTAGCACATTAAATAACTCGGTGTATACCACCGGTATGCGCTCCTTGTTATCGTCTACGGCAAACAATTTCCGGTCAGTGTAATAAAGGTTCTTTTCATCGTCCAACACCGGTTGAAAGCCAGGCAGGTGCACACAAGGATACATGTTGCCCTTGGCAAGTACCACATATAGCTGCAACGGCAGCAGTAAAGCCACCACTATAAAGGCAATCCTTACTCGTTTGGTATATTGGTTTACTGCTTCGGAGCCCATACTTCCATTTCGCATTTGCAATAGGTATTGTACACGTTGCCGGCCTTTAAATAGTTGGTCGGAAAATTGATTTTGCTTGAAGATAAACAATTCGATACATCAGGGTGAACGGTGACCGGTTTTACCACAAACACGTTAGTCTCTGTTATTTCGCTTATGTGCCAACAGGTATTGTCTACGGCCTCTTTTACGGTAGCACGGGTGGTTTCGCCAAAGTACCAAGGCACTTGTGGCGAGTACCCTTGTAGCAAGTAAACCAAACCCGGCAAATCATATAAGGCAAGCAAATAATTGCCTGGCTTAAACCCATTTGATGTTAGTAATTGTTCGGTTTCGTTTACAAATTTGGCAGTAGGGGCATCCAGTTTTATTGGGTCGTAGGCAACAGCTTGCTCCGTTTGTGCAGCCATAGATGCAGCCATGCCATGTGGCAGATAGTTGGGGTAAAGAAACACTTGTAAAAAGATAAGAAAGCTGCCTATAATGATACTATACTGCACTATTTCGGCCCAAACGCGCATACCTGTTTGTTTGCCAATATAGTGCCAAAGGACCACAACCAGCATTATCCATGCAGGTAGATAAGAGAATAATGACATCGCCCAATTTATGGCAGAACCTATGGCGCAGACAAAAGGTAAGGCAAATAATACTAGGGACAAAATAAACACCGCTCTACCAGCTGTTGTAAATTGCCAAGCCACATAACTACTACTGATAATTAGCAGCAATAACAGATCAATAAATCTGTAATGCCATTGGGGGAAATAGTTGGTAGGGAATAAGAAGGCTTGCATTACAAACACCCCCAAGCCTAATGTCATAGCCCAAGTTATTCGTTTATTCGTTTCTTGGTTTTTGAAAGCAAACAATGCCCCTAATATAACTAACAAAGCTGGGCCAATATTTAGCGCAAAGTGAACCGTATCTTTTGCTAGGTAGGTTTTGAGCACAATATCTTTAGGTGAATACCCTAGTTGCGAAATGCGCTCATAGCTTATTCGATAATACTCTAAAAACGTTGAAAGGCTTATTTGGGTGCCAAATAAACCCGTGAATAAAAGCCCCATACCTAGCAGGGTGCCTAATGCAGCTACCGTGATTGCGCCTCTTTTTTGCTTTGCCAATAGGGTAACCACCAGCCACAGACCTGTTAATAGTATGGTGCTGGAGAATTTGACGATAAATTGTGCTGCCAAAATAATACCCAGTAGGGTAAAGAATACAACCAATCGCCAGCTTTTGGGCTTTTCATTAAACGACTGCCAAGCCAACAGCAAACCGCCACCCATTGCCATTAACAAATGCGTAACCGAGTCGTAGGATAGGCTGCGTGGGTGCTCTGCTGTAAATAGTGCCGCAAAACCACCAACTAACAGCATAGTTACAAATGCCGGCGAATGGAGTTCAGGTAGTTTGGCTTTAATGTATTTGCTAAGGCCCCAACCCAAGGCCAGTACTGCACCTACTTCGGTAACTATACCGCCTATGCGCATGGCGGTTATATCCCAATCAACCCAACCAAAAAACAATTGCACTAGGTAGTAATAGTTCAAGTGCATATCGGGCGCGTACAAATGCGCGCTATGAAACCAGAGCAGGTAGTAGCCCTCGTCAGTCATTTCAAACCCTTTATCAACCGACCATGCCAATATTGCCAGCTTGATTGCAGCTAATAGTAGCAACAGTATAATGGCTATGCTGGTTTTGGTCTTCGGCATTGGGGTTTGTTACACCAAATTTAGGTTTTTAACAAAAGAATATAGCTACTGCCTAGGCAACTCCCATTGCATAGGTACCCATACCGCTAAACTTTCTTGGGCATACGGGTTGAAAATAGTGCTTTCGAGATAGTATGCTTCAGGGAAAGGTACCTTGCTATTCGATAAGCAATCAATTACCTGTTGGTTTATGCCGCTATTGATATAAACAAGGGGCAAGCGTAAGTGCTCTGTTATTCGCAAATTGCTGAGGTGTGTGCAACTGAAATTGCGAGAATGCCCGGGCGATATGGCATTCTCATCGCTGAAGTACCAGAAGGTTTCAGGTATATAGCCACCCATGGCAGTTGCAGTGCCGCATAGGTCGCCTAAGGCTAATATGGGGCCACCTTTTTGGTATCCAGACTTCACGGTTGCATCTTTCAACTCCTCAAAGAAAGTGGCTGTAGGTTTATCAAACGAGATGCCGTTCAAGTAATCCAAACCATTTGCCGTGGTATTTTGCTCCGTTAGTGGGGCATTCAATCCGTAAGGGTTATACACTTGCACCACTATATAGTTTACCCCTGAAAAAGTGATTAAAAACAGCAACATGCCAATAAATGCCTTCTTGTCTTCTTTTAACTGATAGCCCAAAAACAATATAATGACAGCAAACCAAGGGGCAAGGTAGCGGGTAAGTGTTTGGGTAGCAGTATTGCTGCTGCCCAATAATGACATAAACGGAAGGGCTATGAGCAAACCCAAAAGCAGCAGCCACTGCCATTGCTTCTGCTGCCAAAGGTGCTTAAGCACAGGTATGCCCCAATACAGTAGCGTGAATATATGCAGGGCAATAAACCGATAATGGAATTCGCCTAAAAAACCTTGCGGAATGGTTAATGAGCAAACCAGCCAAGTAACTGTGCCTGCTGCATAAGCCATTAGGTGCTGCATGGTTTTGCTTCCTATGTTCCTCTTGTTTAAGCTCTTGAAGACAAAATAGGCCAGCACTAATGGGGCAACAAAGTAGACGCCGTTCAAAACCAAATCAACGTATAGGTAGCCCTTCACGATGATGTAATAAGGCTCGTATGCCAGTTTGCGCAGGAGCGCAACTCCTTCGTTGAGGTTGTGCAGCCATGCGTTAAAATTTTGGTAGCTACCGAACAACAATGCTATGAAAGTAGCAAAGCCTGCAACCGTGGCTGCTAACATTGCAGCAATATACCCTTTTGGTTGCCTTGCCAGTATGGTAGCGAAAAGCAATACCCAAACCGCCAGCAAAAAGCAAGTACTAAATTTAACCACAAGCTGTGCGCCTATAAAAGCTCCAATAAAAAACAACAGCAACAGGCCCGCAACTTTTTTGGTATTAGATAATGATGTACCGTCTTTGAAAAACCACATCAATGAACCACTCACAACTAAGGTAGTGAAGTAGCTAAAATCATTGTAGGAGAAGGCCCTTGGGTAAACCGATAAAAATGCCGCACCTAAAAAGGCAAACAACATAAATGGAATGACCGAGATGGAAAGGCGAAAGGGCATACCTGGCCTTGTATACCAAAAGCGATGCAGGCTGTATGTAAAAAATAAGATGCCCGTGGTTTCAGTACCTATCGCCAATAGCCTAAGCGGCAGCAACCCATATTCCTTTAAGGGTAAAAGCAGGACCATTACATAGCTATAATAGTTGTGTGGCTCGGTTGGGTATTGGTCGTAAAAATTGAGCATGAGGATGTATAGCCCTTCATCCCAAATGTCAAAACCTTTATTGGCTCCCCAAATCTGAAGGCCAAGCTTAATTGCAGCCAACAATAGCATCACCATTACCAACAACGCAGGTAGTTGGCCTGTGCCGTTTTGGTTGAGTTGCGTTGCTGGGTTTCTCGCTTGCATTTCGTGAAAATAAGCAATTGGGCGGTTAGCTTTGTATTTTGGTTATCTTTGGCAAATCGGGTTTTTATATTTGTTGAAGTACTCGTGCCCAAGCAACTATGGTAGCAGCTTTCAAACCGTCTTCCGTTACACTCAAGGTGTTTTGCTTATTCTTGCTATTTTTTGGTTTGCTGTTTGTGCAGTTTCCACTAGCAGGTTCACTGCCGGGCTATGTTGATACTTGGCTTTACCTTGCGCTATTCAACGATTATGGTAATCATATTGGAAGCTTTTTTACTGGTGAGGTGTTAGGTCACTGCCTTTATCCTGCAGGTGCCCCATATGCGTATTTAGAGCCTTCCTTTGCTTCTGCTGCCTTCTTTTTGCTTTTTAAGTTGCTTCGGTTCGATGATTTATGGGCGTATTATGGCTTTTTGGTAAGCATATTTACCCTAAATGCCACTGCTGCTTTTGTATTGGCCCGCCAATACTTAAAGCAGCTAGTGCCGGCAATATTTACAGCATTGGCTTTCGCCGCAAGTAGCTTTGCGTTTGGCAATATTGAGAATCAGAACACCCTCACCTACTTTCCAGCCATTGTCTGTGTCTATCATTTTAGGGAGTATTTAGTGCATCGCAACAGTATTAACCTCATTTTGGCAATGGTTGTGGGCGGTTTCCAGATATATTTTGGTACCTATACTTTTATCTTCCAGTCGTTTGTGCTGCTGATTATTGGGTTGGTGCATTACCGCGAGGTGTTTTTCGCTAATGGTTGGGTAAAAGTGTTACTGGCCTTACCAGTTTATGTATTGTTGGCTTTGCCATATATGGTCATGTATTTGCCTAACCCCGAATTGAACGATTTTTACAATCCTTCGCGTGGCGACATGAGTGCTCTTGAGGCCTTGAGCCTAAATGTAAACGACCTTTACCGTGTGCTGCCCAATAACCTGTTATATGGCATTCAACACGATTTGCCACAGATATTTATCTATAACCTCAGGTCGGCATCACTAGGGTTTGCTTTTTATCTCTTAGCCCTCGTAGGCATACTGGCTCGCCCATCATTCCGCTGGGAGGTGGGTATTATAGCCTTAGTTTCGTTTGTTATTGCCTTGGGTCCATCCATTACCATTAATGGGCAATTGATCACCATGCCTATGGGCTGGCTATATCAAGTAACCGATTTGGGGGCCTTTATACGTCACTCAGCGCGGATGTTTTTTATTACTAGCCTTATGCTGGGGCTGTTTGCGGGCTTTGGTATCATAGCCATTGCTGCCCGAACCAGGATGCCTGCGCTCATAGTTTTGTTATTGGCTGGAGGGATGTTTATACTCGAAAATATCCCGTTCCCGTTCGAGAAATACGAATCGAGCCAGTTTATTGTTGATGGCAACCTGTACCCAGAAGTTGTAAGCAGCGATAGCCTAGCTGTAGTGCTAGAGCTGCCTTCGTCACTTAATTTTGACAACGATGATTTGGGCAAACCGTTCAATCAATTTTCTCGCGAGTATATATACATGTACTGGCAGAGCAAGCATAAGCAACATAGCCTCAATGGTGCAGTTGCTTTCTTTCCGCCACAGCGTTTGGCTAATGCAAAGTTGACCGAGAAACTGCCAGATGCTGAGGCTTTGCGCGAAGTTGTGCTTGCTAATGGGGTTAACTACATTGTATACCATACAGGTTTGGAGTTGCCAGGCGAAATTCCAGCATTGGACATGTTGAAAGAATGCGACTACCTTGAGCGCATAGATAGTACCGGTAGCTATCAGATATTTAAGGTTATAGCCCGAAATTGAACACGAAGCCTTATTTTTAATATCTATTGTTGAACAGTGTAACCCACCTATATTGAAAGCATTAGTTACCGGGGCATCTAAAGGCATTGGTATGGCACTGGTTCGCGAACTGGTACATGCGGGGCACGAAGTGTGGGGTATAGCTCGCTCAGGAGATACTTTGCAATCGTTGAAAGATGAGCTGGGCGATAAGTTTAATTACATAGCTGTTGATTTGGTGAGCGATAAAGGCTTGGAAACAATAGTTTCGGCACTTGATGAGGCGGGCTTTTTTCCGAAGAAGGTATTTTTAGTAGCAGGGGTTTATAGCACTGATGACGAAACTTTCAGTACACAGCAGCATCGGCAAATGATGCTGGATTGTAACTATACCGCGCCCGTAAAACTATACGACTTGTTGGTGCATAGGCCTTATTCACCAGATTGTTTTGTGGCTATATCATCCATATTTGCGTTGTTGCCTGATCCACTAAATCCATCCTATGCTGCTGCGAAAAGAGCGTTGGCTGATTTTTTTATCCAAGCAAATGGCAACGGCGGTATCGAAACCAAGGTAGTATATCTGGGGCCCGTAAATACTGCCATTAACCGATATGCGAAGCGTAAAAAGAGCCTTATGGCCATTGAACCCACTCAGGCGGCCCGATTTTTAAGGCATTTGCCCAAAAAAACGGGAGTTACCCATATTTATCCATTTAGTAGCAGTGTTATTTACCAAATTTTGCGCTACCTTCCCAATAGCATGTACACCGCCTTGATGAACAAAGCCCGCCGTTGATGCCACAATCCGTTACATCTGTACCCGAATTGTCGGTAGTAGTGCTTTGCTACCGAGCAGGTTATTACATTAAAGATTTTGTGGCACAGCTTGAAAAAGAGCTGGAAGACGACCAAATTGATTACGAACTGATTTTGGTGGCCAATTACGACTCGGGAAGCACTGACAATACCCCAACTATAGTAACCCAAATGGCTGAAAATAAGCCAAGGTTTAGGGTGGTGTCGAAAGAAAAGAAGGGCCGTATGGGTTGGGATATGCGTTCTGGACTTGAAAGTGCTAGGGGCAAGCACATAGCAGTAATTGATGGTGATGGGCAAATGCCTATTAGCGATGTGGTGAAAGTATACCGTATGCTACATGCCGGAAATTACGATTTGGTAAAAACATACCGTGCTCAGCGCCACGATGGTTATTACCGAACTGCCTTATCATCAGTTTACAATGTGCTTTTTAAAGTGTTGTACATGCCGGGCTACCCCTTGCACGATATCAACTCCAAGCCCAAAGTAATGACAAGGGAGTGTTATGAAAAGTTTAACCTCGTTTCGAGCGACTGGTTTACCGATGCGGAGATAATGATTGAGGCCTTGAACAATAAACTTAGCATAGGCGAGCTCTCTACCATATTTTACGAAAACGAACGCAGAAAAACATTAGTAGGTTACGACACGGTAGTAGAGTTTATCTACAACTTATTTTATTACCGTTTTTTTAAAAAGAAATAAGTTGACCAATAGAATCAATCCATGGGCGTTTGTCATCAACCTTGTCTTTTCGGTTTTGATTTGGGTTTACGTGTTTTTTTTAATGCCGGTTTCTATATTATCTAGGCTAGTTATGGGTTTGGCGCTTGTTTCGGCCATAGCCCAAGTATGGTTTTTTAGGTCGGGAAGTGCAACGGCAAGGAAGCGATATTTTTACATAGTCATGGTACACGTTTTTTATCTTTTTGCCGAAGTGGTGGTTTACGTGCTGTTTACCTTAAACGTAGTGCGCACCGATGCCCAGTTTCTAGATGACAGGTTTGAAGCAAATACCGAACCTTGGGCACAGTTCGATAGTATTATTGGCTATAGAGGCATTCCAGGTAGTTTTAGGAATGTAAAGTGCAGCAACGGGGCGCTAGAGTATGATCACATATCGCATATCAATAATCAAGGTTGGTTTAGCACCACTGATTATATGCCTCAGAAAAGTGCAGGAGTAAAAAGATATGCTGTATTGGGCGACTCTTTTTCAGCAGGGTTTAATGTTGCAAACGCCTGGCCCGATTTGGCAACGGGTATGTTGGACTCTATAGAGCTATACAATTTCGCTCTAGAGGGAATCGGCATTAACAATTGGTACCGAATCTATTTCAATGAAATATTGAAGTACGAGTTTGATGGGCTTATTATAGCAACAAGCAATGAGCGGTTTGGCATCTCAGACTTGGATAGGAAGCTTATGATTATGCATTCTGCCAACGAGGCTACCTTAATAGGTCAGTATGATACCATGCCACCACCAGATTATTTTTACCGCCAGTTACAGCAAATGACCAAGGGTTATACCTTGGTACCTGACAATGAAATGGATGAGGTTATCTGTA
The DNA here is from genome assembly GCA_903861055.1 of uncultured bacterium. GTDB lineage: Bacteria > Bacteroidota > Bacteroidia > Chitinophagales > CAIOSU01 > CAIOSU01. Next base: position 17,028 of record CAIOSU010000422.1, on the reverse strand, counting down.
CTTACCAACCGAATTGTAACAGAAAACTCGCACTTCAACCGCTTGATTTGTATTTCTTGCACACTTCCATTCTTATTTTTAAGCAATTGGGGACCTATTTTAAGCTGGAACATGATTTTGAAGCCCATAAGCTAAAAGTTGCCAATCGGTTTCCGGAAAATCAGAAAGTGACAAGTTTGGCTGATTTAAAACAAAAGTACCTATACATAAACCTGCTTGAACAAATTGTTGTGCATTGCCAGCAAACCGGTAAAGAAGTAATACTAGCGGGCATACCAGATGTATCGGGTGTAAGAGATACGACATGGGCTAACCGCACTCATGCTGAAATGCAAGTGCTTGCCCAATCTTTCAATATCCCATATTTTAATGGGTTTAGCTGCTTCAACGGCATGCCTCAAGAGGACGCTGAACAATACTACTATCAATACGATTTGCACTGGAATCAAAAAGGAGCCATTTTATTTGCTGAGCGTTTTTCTTCTTGGCTCAAAAATCACAATCCTTTGTAATGAAAAGAAATGCTTTCCTTCTTGTTTTAATAGCTTTAACGGGCATACTGCTTTACGGTATTTGGTTCGCTTATTTATGGCGCATTTCCATGCCCATTTACAATTTTACAAAGGAAACCAATAGCTATACTTCTAGTTTATATGCCGCTGATGAAAGCTTGGGTCATACCATGATACCCAATACCCATGGGCACTATATTTGGGGCCATGGCGATTCAGTGGAGATAAAAACTGATAGTAGGGGTTTTAGGATAGGAGCGGGCAGTGCGCCAGCCGATGGGGGGCTGCTGTTTTTAGGCGATTCATTTACACTTTGTGAGGAGTTGGATTATAGCCAATCGTACCCGTATTTAATCGGGGATGCCCTATGTCAGCCAGTTCAGAATGCTGCTGTGAGCGGTTATGGTTATGCTCAAATGATATTAAAGGCCCGTACTTATATTGAGCAGTTACAGCCTAACGCAGTAGTTTTTCAAGTCTCGCCATGGTTAGCCGAACGGGCAATAACGCCTTATATGCCTGCCTTGTTTTTCAAAGTGCCCTCACCTTACTACAATCAAAGCGGTGCAATTATACCTCCCTTATATACCACCCCAATTTTTGAGCTAACTCAAAATCGCTTACTCGATGAGTATAGACAAAGCCCTGTATCATTTTTTGATAAGTTTGGGTTTGTTTGGCATTTTACGCGCTTGGTGTTCCAAAAACAATATTGGGAAGAATTGAAACTGCATTTTTCTTTTGCGAACGCTAACGCAACTGCCTTGAACAGTGCCGAAAATGCCACTGCTTTGGCAATAAAGGAAATCTCAGCACTTTGTAAAGGTCGTAAATTAGTGCTCTTGGTAATGGGGTTTGAAAAAGACCAAATTGGACGATTTGGACAACTTTTCTCGCAAGTATTGAACGAAAATGTATTATTGGTAGATGCCGATGAATTGCTTTGGTCGCAACCAAGCATCATCGATAAAAGTGCATTCGAGCGTGCCTATTGCTTTTGGCACGGCAACCCACCAGTGCTAGTCGATTATCATTTCAATGCCCATGCTAACATCCTCCTGCGAGAAGCCATAAATCAAACTGTAGGAGCAGAGCTTTCGGCTTGCCACTAGTGCAGTACTATAAATTTAAATCGTTTCACCAGCTTGCCTTCCACATTAGTAATCACACCAACGTAGATGCCATTCGGCAGTTCGGCAACATTTATGGGGCTACCCTCAACAATTAATGCTTGGTTAAAAACAGCGTCTCCCAGTGCGTTATATAGTGCTAAATGCTCCTGGCCTGTATGGCCATAATTTGCTAATGTAAGACTGTTTTGTGCAGGATTCGGGTACAATTTAAATTGAGCGGATGGCTCAAACGGATTAAAAACTGAAGTTGTATCGGTAGTGGTGTCAGGCTCAAAACACGGGTTCGATAGGTCGATAATCGTTTTCATCCGAGAGCCAAAATACCCTTTCTGGTCAAGGTTGCTCACCATTACATAATAGTTGCCCAATTGGTTTATGGTTATGGTTTGTGTGGTTTCTCCAGTATTCCACAAGTAGCTACCATACCCAGCAGTTGCGGTGAGCGTTGTTGTGCCTTGTGTGGTATCGCAGGTTATGGTTGGCCTCAATGCTTCCAAACTCCAAATAGGGGTGCGCTTGTAGGCCTTGTATGCAAAATAGTCTTGAGGCCAATCAAATTCCGAAACTAGGTTGCCGTCATAGGTTACTTCCACAATATCGTTCTCGAAACCTGGGTTATATCCTGCCCCCCAATTGATAATGCTATTGCCATTAGTTCCAATCCTATCCATACTGCCTAGTGAGTAGCTAAACCTGCTGGTATCATTAGCGTACTCCCAAACATTGGTGGCGGTCATATTGGCAATGTTCAGTTCATATTCAACCCCTCTTGGCCTGGGTGTTGTGCCCAATTCGCTATTGTCGTATAAGGTCAAATTGCCATTGGGCAAAATAGTGCAATGGTGTTGGGTAGTAAATGGCTGAGCATCATTGACGAAAGTAAAATCGTTGCTTTTGCCTCCCAAGCGCCAAACAATGCTCGAGTCGGCACGGTTTATTTTGGTTATTTCGTTAAAAAACCGAAGCGACATGAGTATGTTGCCATCCAAATCAATGGTCAGCGCATTTGGGTGGCCAAAATCAAGGAAATCCGGGTCCAAGAAAAAATAAGTATTTACATCTGCAAAGGTGTAATACTCCAATCCGTGCCAGCCAAACACTACATTTTTGCTCGCATCAAGCTCTTGTATTACTGGCGCAACAACAGTACCATTAGCCAAACCAGCAAAGCCATCGTCGGTTGTGAGCGAGCGCAAGTCCATTATTTTTTCTTCTAGACAAAGAATCAGGTAGTTGCCATTTTCGAGTATAAGCATGTCGTGCCCATCGGTTTTAAGACCGTTGGCACATTCTACTGAGTCGATAATCGTAAAGGTCGAATCTAATACCATATACTTACCCTTATCCGTAAGTTCGTCGTATCTGTAATACGACATCAATCCGTTGTCATAAACTCTAAAGTCTGCAAGCAAACCTTGCCCCAGTGTGCGTTCTTTAACAAAAGCTGGGGCTCCATCCTCATCAATTATTAAAATAGTGGAAGGGAAGTTGGCCGCCAACGAAAATCGGTAAGAGCCAATAAAAGTATAGCCAGCCGCGGGCCTTATATGCTCGGTAAAGGTATAGCTTGGGCCAACTGGTAAGGTAAAATTTCTAATCGTTTGCGCCTGGAGCGCACTATGGCTAATTATCGCCATGTGCAATATGATTATAAATAATTGCTTCAATTTGTGTGGCATTTGGGTATTTTAGCAATTCGAAATGAAAATACGAACTCAGTTCCAAAAATCCTTATTTTTCTTAGGTCTATACCTAATATTTTTCGCTATTGTATTGGTGCAATACCCGGTTAACAAAGCATTAACAGGTAATACCGATAGTTGGTTTTATGTTGGAGCATTTAAATTGTACGAGACGTATATTTTATCGCTTTTTGTTGATGTGCCCATTGGTGAGGCATTGTACCCCAGCGGACCAGGTTTTATGTATGGCGACCCATGCTTTTTCGGCGCTTTGCTTTATCGGCCATTCTGTTGGCTAGGCATGAACGAGCTTTGGGCTTGGTGCAGTATGCTGGTAGTAGTATATGCTACCAATGCTTTTGGGGCATTTTTGTTTTTTGGTAATTGGGCACGGAAAAACATAACGGCCTTTTGGGCGGGGCTCGCCCTTGGGGCATCAGCATTTAGTTTTGGTAATATGGATAGCCCCAATGCATTTTATTTGGGCACCATGTTTTTTTGCCTGCATTATTCCAATAAGTTTTTAAATGCAGGTCAAAGGAAACATTTGATTATATCAGTGGTTTTTGGGGCCAGCACCTTGTATTTTTCGGCTTATATTTTCGTGTTTCAGGCTCTACTGTTGCTCTTTACATGGGTTTGTTATTATGGTAAGGTTTTGGCCGTAAAAGGACTTAAAAAGAAGCTTTCAATTGCGGTAATATTGGCCACTTTGCTTGTTGCGCCTTATTTGTTTGGCTTTTTATGGGCTCCTGGAGGCATTTCCAGTGCTTGGAACCCAGTGGATAGCTACCATGCAATTGATTTGCTGAGCCTTGATTTGCCTGACTTGGTGCGACCGCTAGAAGGCAATTTACTATACCCTGTATTGAAAGATGGATTGCATAACCATTCTTTTTTTTATGCCCAACATGCCGTATTTCCGGGTCTTTTGTTTTTTGTGCTGGCCGTGGCGGGTTACATTATCGCTCCAGTGCGCAGCAGGGTTTGGTTAGTATTGTCGGTTATTGGTTTTATAATGGCCGTTGGGCCCTGCATTCACATTGCTGGTGTGCGCATACCCATGCCCATGGAAATATTGTATAAGCATGCCGGGCTCGATGGGTCAATTCGCAATCCTGTGCGCTTATGGTATTTGGTGCTCGTGGGGCTCATAGGGTTAACGCTACCAGCGATAGATAAATTATTGGACAAGCCAAAGGGTATTTTACTTTTATTGCTGGTAATTGGTGTTTATGTGCTAGAGAATGTGCCGTTTAAAGCGCCTAAATATAATGCTACGGCCTACGTATACCCTGATAAAGGTTATTTGGATGTATTGACAGCTGAAACCGATGCCGTGGTGCTTGAGCTGCCATCGGCAGTGTATACTCGTGGCGATTGGCCAAAAGGATTAAATGAATTCTCCAGAGAGTATATTTACATGTTTTGGCAAACTAAGCACAACCTGAATTTGGTAAATGGTTGCAACGGATTTCTTCCTGAAACGCGCTTAGTGTTGGACGATATGCTTTGCCGGTTGGTTGACGACAATACCTTAAGTATGCTGGTGCAACAGTTTGGTACAAGTGTAGTAGTTTTTCATAAAAACCTAACTTTGCTTGAAGACGATAAGCGAATAGAGGCTTACCTTAGGAGCCATGCAGGGTTACAAAAGGAACTTGAAACTAACAACACTATTATCTATCGCATAAAACCGCTACCATGAGTAAGGCTCTAGTTTGCCTACCTACCTTAAACGAGAAGCAAAGCATTGCCCTGATGATTGACCAGGTAAAGGCACTTGGTCTCGATTTGGTTATTTGTGATGCTGGTTCTACCGATGGAACAGTTGATATTGCAAAAGCGAAGGGCATAACGGTTTTGTATCGCGATGCTCCTGGAAAAGGCTCTGGTATTCAAAAAGCTTTGCGATATGGTAATGATGAGGGTTATGATTCGGTCTTGTTTATTGATTGCGATGAGACGTACCCGGTAAATGACATACCAAAACTATTATCGAACATGGGCGAATACAAAATGGTAGTGGGAGCCCGCAACCAGAAGCAAGTTGCTTTCATAAATGGCTTGGGCAACCATGGCTTCAATTTTTTGATTAATACCTTGTTTTGGGGTAAACTGAAAGACATCAATTCGGGCATGCGTGCGCTAGATGTAAAAACGTTTTTGCCACTTATTGATGCTAATAACTTTGATGTGGAAACCCAGATAAGCTGCCTTACCTTGAAGCACCGCATCAAGTATTTGGAGATACCGATACAATATGCCGAGCGTAATGGACAAAGCAAGGTTCAGTATAGCGATGGCTTCTCCATTCTTTGGCGCATAGCCCGCGAACGCTTCAAGTGAGTAGTTGCAGTATATTTTAGCTATATTAGCACTATACATCATCAAGATGTTGATATGAAGGTACTGATACTGGCAGGTGGCAAAGGCACACGGCTACTGGAAGAAACTGGCGTAATGCCGAAGCCCATGGTGCAAATTGGTGATAAGCCTATATTATGGCATATCATGAAGTATTACTCCACGTTTGGTTTCAACGAGTTTGTAATTCTTTTGGGTTACAAGGGCTATCAAATTAAAGAATACTTCGCCAACTACTCATTGCACCAAAACGATGTTTCAATCGATTTAGGCAGCAATAAACTCAGCACATTTAAGAACAACACCGAGCCTTGGAAGGTAACCTTGCTTGAAACAGGCCAAGAAACCATGACAGGTGCCCGAATAAAAATGGCTAAGGATCATGTTGGCAACCAAACGTTTATGCTTACTTATGGAGATGGCTTGGCAGATGTGGACCTTGCCGCCCTTGTAGCCGCCCACAAGCACAGTGGCAAGGCGCTTACTGTTACTGCAGTGCAGCCCGAAAGCCGATTTGGGGTGCTTATCATGGACGAAGATGGCAATGTATCTTCGTTTACGGAAAAGCCAGCAGACAACGGAAGTTGGATTAATGGGGGCTTCTTTGTTTGCGAACCAGAGGTGTTTAATTACATCGGCGATAGTCCAGATGTGATCTTTGAACAGCAACCTATGCGCAACCTTGCGCTTGAAGGTAAAATGCATGCTCGAAAGCACTATGGCAACTGGAAGTGTATGGATACACAACGCGATAATATTCAGCTTAACGATATTTGGAACAACCAAGGGGCTTTCTGGAAAGTATGGAAATGATGTTCGGCGGAAAATATAAAGGTGCCAAGGTATTGGTTACGGGAAACACTGGCTTTAAAGGAGGCTGGCTATGCCTTTGGCTGCAACAACTTGGCGCAGAGGTGGTGGGTTTGGCTGATGCCATACCTACTAGTCCAGCATTGTATGACCTGCTAAAACTTGAAAAGACCATAAAACAATATTGGGTTGATGTGCGTAACTCCGATGCCGTTCTAGAGGTAGTGCGCGCCGAAGCACCCGATATTGTATTTCACATGGCAGCGCGCTCGGTAGTGCGCCATGGTTTTACCGACCCACTGGGCACCCTTGCCGTAAATGCCATGGGCACTGCTAACTTATTGGAGGCGTTGCGCCAAATAGCCAAGCCGTGCAGGGTGGTAGTGGTAACCAGCGACAAATGCTATGATAACAAAGAATGGCCTTGGGGCTATCGTGAAACTGATGCCCTCGGTGGTCGGGATATATACAGCGCCAGCAAGGCAAGTGCCGAGCACATTACCCATGCTTACGTGGCTTCATTTTTCGGCAATAATGATGATATTAAAGTGGTAACGGCCCGCTCTGGCAATGTTATAGGTGGTGGCGATTGGTCCGACCATCGCATTGTTCCCGATTTTATTAGGGCTGTTGAGGCTAAAACTAAAATGGAGCTTCGCCACCCAGAAGCTACAAGACCTTGGCAGTTTGTACTTGAGCCAGTAAGCGCTTATCTGCGTTTAGGGCAGGTACTACAAACGGGCAACGATATACATGGAGAGGCATTTAATTTTGGGCCTGGGTACGCCAACAGTATAACCGTGGCAACCCTGCTCGAAACGCTCAACAAGCGCATGACTGATAAACCGCTCTCCGAAGTAGTCACCCAAAGCGAAGACAAAGACCACCGTGAAGCAGGCCTATTGAAATTGACTTGGGATAAGGCGCATGCTCAATTGCAGTGGGCACCCGTATTGTCGTTTAATGAAACCATAGACCTTACTGCCGATTGGTATCGTGCGTATTTAGCTGGCGAAGAAATGCTAACAGTTACGCAGCAACAAATTGAAGGTTATTACCAAAAAGCCGTTAACCAAAAGCTTACATGGGCGAGCTGAGTATACCAGGATTATTATTGTCGGCAGCCAGCCGCATACCGGTAGAGGCTGGCGATGCCATTACCTTTATCAAAGAAGGCGAACGCGGCTATGTGGGTATTGCCGAGGTGTATGGCTCTTTTATAAAACAGGGTGAAAAAAAAGGTTGGCGCAGGCACAATGAAATTACGATGAATATTGTGGTGCCCGTGGGGCAAATACGCTTTGTACTATATGACAACCGCATAGGCAGTGCTGGGTTTGGCTTGTTTGAAGATATTATACTAGGCCCTGACAACTATCAAAGGCTTACTGTGCCTCACGGTGTTTGGATGGCGTTTGAAGGTTTATCAGAAGGGGAGAATTTGCTTTGGAATGCCATAAACCAAGTTCATGACCCAGCTGAAGCCGATACCAAAGAACTTTCAGCCATTGAGTATGCGTGGTAAAGTATTGATAACCGGTGGCACGGGCTACGTTGGTGGCTGGGTGCTAGAATCATTGCTGAATGCTGGCTATGAGGTGACCAATCTAGGCCGGAAGGCGCACTCAAATCCAAATGTTGAAAGTTTGATAGCCAGCATAACGGACCAAGAGGCAATTCATCAAGCCCTATCCAATCGATACTTTGATACCGTATTGCACCTTGCGGCTGCAAACCAACTGGCAGATGAAGAAACGATAGAACTTGTAAATGTTAAGGGCACTCAAAACCTGATTGTTGCGCTGCAACGTGCTAGGCCACAACAATTCATCTATTTATCCACGATAAAAGTATATGGCCCAGTTAATGGCCATATAACGGAGCCGTCAGTACCAAATTTAATTGGGTCAAGTGCTTATGGACGTTCAAAGTTGGCGGCTGAAAAACTCCTACTAGGCCTTCCCGTCGAATGGGATAATACCCGAAAAGTGATCCTGCGCTTAAGCAATGCCTATGGTGCTCCCAAGAACGTTGGTGTGGATGCATGGCACTTGCTGTTAAACGATTTATGCAGCAGTGCATACCAAAAGGGCGAGATTATCCTCAAATCGGCACCCGATAGCCAACTGGATATGATTTGGTTGGGCAGTGTAGGTCAAGTAATTGTAGAAACCATTACAAATCCGACAATTGATGGGGTGTATAATTTAGGTTCTGGTAAAAGCATAACCCTTGCAGGAGTGGCTGAAGCTGTGGCAACCGCATATCAAGAATATTTTGGGATGCCAGCCAAGTTGCAAATACCCGATGCGAAGGGCGATTTAGTGAATCTAGAATTTGATTGCCAAAAGCTGAAGTCCCATGTGCCTTTTGATGTTTCAAACCATTTGATAGATGAAGCCAAGAAATTGTTTACACTTCTGGCAAGCTAATTAGCTATTAAATCTCACGTTTACTTCGTGCAGCAAGCGCTCCGTGCTAAACTCCATAATGGTTTCTAGTAATTGATCGGGCCGCATGCGTATCAACTCGCTTGCTATAAATTCATAGCGCAGCTCGGGTGTAAGAATTGATTTCAACGTCAACATTTTGCCTTTCAGTTCTTCACTTTCGTTACCGGTAAAGGAAGTGTATAGCCACTCCAACTGTTCGAAATAGGCCATAACAAATTGCTGAGCGCCCTGCTGAGCTATTATTTGTTCCAGCTGTTGTTCAAGGGCGGTGCCGCTATTGTTGTTAAGGTGAGCAAGGGTGGTTTCACACATAGTTATCTGCCAAGGCTCTGCCATTACAGAAGCTTTTATGCTACTCCAGTGCTCAAAAGTATTAGGGGATATTTTAAAAGGTTTTGATTGTGCCTGTGCCAGCCACGCCTCCAATTGATGCACTAAGTCTTTAAATACCGAAGCATTGTGGCGGGCTATTTCGGTATCGTTAGGCAATGTAGTTATGTTGTAGGTATCAATCAGCGATTCCAACTCATCAACTGGCAAGAATTTTAAACTATATATCTCGGGTTGAAAAACGGTATTGAAGAACAATCTGATACCCTCTTTATTGGCATACTGCGCCATAGCCGGTAGCTCATCCTTGTTTAAGGTCATTGGGCATACAGCAAAGCTCAGTTGTGTGCCTTTCTCTTGGCAATAAGCTCTCAATTGCTCAACGTTTTCCATCACCCTGATAAATGATGCATTCTTGCGAATTACGTTATACGTGCCCTCCACCAAGCTATCAATGGATATAACAGGGTTTACGTTTAGCCTATTTAAAAGAACACGCACCTTGTTGTTGTACACGGTGGCATTAGTAGTAATGTAAATGTTTATGTTCGGGTTTACTTCTGCAATAGCCTCCCATATTTGGTAATAAATATCAATTAAAAACGGCTCCCCGCCCAAAAACTTGGCCTCTTGGAGATAAGGCAAAAAAGATTTTAATTGCTCCACAAACCCTTCATCATAGGGTTGGTGGATAGGTGGTAGGTGCTCCCTATTTTTGCGAATGGTAGACGAGAAATAACCGTGGCACATTACGCACTCTAGGTTGCAAGTGTTGCTAAGCTCAAACTCCATGCTGCGAGGCATTTGCTGCCATTGGCCGTGTTTAAGTTTGTTGCGCAGTTTTTCAGGTATATTTTCCCAGTTGCTGCTGGCGTTTTCATCAAACCCTCGGGCGCGACTGCCCATAAAGTTGTGAGCTAAAAGCTGCTTGGCACATATTTCGCAACCACCGCCTAAGTCGTTGGCATCAATATAGTTTCGCAATTCATCGGCCTTACTGCTAAACCAAATATCCAGCAAGCTCATTTTAGGGTAGCTACCCAATACATGCGTACGATTGAAGCAACAAGCAGTAACATCGCCATTTTGCTCAAAATTCATATTTACAAACGGCGCATGGCAGAGCTTTTCCGAGGCTTTAGTGGCTCGGGTGGCATTATATTCATTTATCAGTTTTTGCTCTATCATGATATTGGCAAACACTAAATTACACAAATAGGTACGTTTGTTAGCGCTAAGGGCTTTTTAACCAACTTAATCGGCTGCTGGAGTCAATTTGCTTGCCGTATTCAGGGTATTGTTGAGCAATCATTTTGTTTGGGCCAATATTTAAGATTGACGTCCCGATTTTTTCCGTTATTTTTGAGAACAAAATAGAGAATAATGAGCAACTATCCTGCTAACCTGAAGTATAGCAAAGAACATGAGTGGGTTCGCGTTGAAGGTGACGAAGCCTACATTGGTATTACATACTTTGCACAGCGCGAGTTGGGCGACATTGTGTATGTTGACGTAGCAACCGTTGGCGACCAGATTGAAAAAGATGCCGTGTTTGGAACCGTAGAAGCTGTTAAAACCGTTTCTGACCTGTTTATGCCTGTATCTGGCAAAGTATTGGAGTTTAACGAAGACCTCAACAACGAGCCCGAGCAAGTGAACACTGACCCTTATGGAAAAGGTTGGATGATTAAAATTGCGCTTACCAACAAAGCAGAGTTGGATGAGTTGTTTGACAACGCCGCGTACGAGGCACAATTGTAACAAACCGATATGCTGCTAAAATTTAGCATTCCAGCTATACTTTGGGCAGCATTTATTTTGTTTGCTTGTGTTTTGCCCCTCGGAGAAACGAAGCAAACGAACTTATTTGGTTTTTTACCAGTAGATAGTGCGGTGCATATTACGTTTTATTCGGTTTTGGTGTTTTTGTTGATGGTAGGCTTTAGTAAGCAACATTCGCAACCAATGCTTCGGTATTATCCCGCTAAGTTTGCTATTACCCTTGCCTGTTTATACGGACTAGTAATAGAACTCTTACAGGAATCTGATATTGTACAGAGGCATTTTGACATTTACGACCTTGTTGCAAATTTCTCGGGTGCCTTAATCGGCTATGGGCTGTTTCGGTTGGTTTATTTGAAATTGCAGTAATGTTTTTTGATGTAGCAATCTCTTGTTTATTGGCCATCGGATCTATCCGATTGTTAATGTTCAACAAATAGCCTAAAACTGCAGTTGATGCCAATGCCAACAAAGAGGAAAGCCATTTTGGTAATCAACAAAAGTGGCAAAATTGGAGACACGTTTATTGCTCGTTCATCTGGTAATAAAATTTTGGAAGATACAGTTTTGCGCACCTTAAAACCATTCTAAGTGGGGAGCCAGGTTAGCATGCAAATGGCGGTGCCAATCAAATTTATATCGAGCTAAATTATCCGAGTGCAACACTTTTTTCGTAACCCCCGCGTTAACTCTTGCAGGTGAGATACATGAAAGTCATTTTTACACTACTAATAGCCTGCACCCTTACGGCACAGGCGCAGGTAGGTACTGACCAAAGCCTAGCTTTGCAGTACTACCAAAATAGCGAATACGAGAAAGCCGCCGAGCTTTACGAAAAACTGTACGATAAAAATCCCCAATCAGACATCTATTACCGTTACCTCTACAATTGTTGGCTCAAAACAAAAGAGTATGACAAGTTAGAGAAGGTGGTAAAGCGCAATATCAAAAAACATCCCGAAACACTATTTTACCTTGTCGACCTTGGTTACCTGTACAAGGAAATCGGAAATATTGCCGGTAGCCAAGCCGAATATGGCAAGGCTTTGGACAAATTGATACCAGACGAGCGAACCACAAGGGAGCTTGCCAATGCCTTCATTTCTTATGGCGAAAACGAGCAAGCAGCGCAGGCTTACCTAAGAGGGCGCAAGTTGTTGATAAGCAACGGTGCCGACCCAGCATTATTTACATTTGATTTGGCCGATTTATACCAACGGATGAACAAGAAGCCTGAAGCCATTGAAAGCTACTTGGATTTTGTAAAGTATAACCCGCACCTCATGCAAGATGTGCAGAGCCGGTTGCAAGACCTTATCCAAGAAGATGTTTGGTACGATGAGCTACAACTGCAGTTGCTGGGTCGCATACAGAAAGTAGGTGATGTGGTGTATTCGGAAATGCTTATTTGGCAATACATACAGCGCAACAACTATAAGGCGGCCTTTATTCAAACCAAGGCACTTGACAAACGCTTTAAGGAGAATGGTTTTAGGGTTATAACCTTGGCAAGGGCAGCCAAAGGTAGTGGTGAACTTGATGCTGCTATTGAAGCATACCAATACATTGTTGAGAAAGGAAACATCAGCGCTCTTTACCAAGTAAGCAAGCAGGAGCTACTGGATACCCGAAAATTGAAGGTGACCAAAGGTTTTAACTATACCGATGACGACTTGAGTCAACTGCTACTGGGCTACAACTCGTTTATTGATGAGTTTGGCTTAAACAAGCAAACAGTGCAAGTAATGCTTGATAAGGCACAGTTAAAGGCATTTTATATGCACGATATTGATTCGGCAATACTTATAGTGGAGCGCTTGATACTGATACCTGGGCTTGATAATACCGTAAACAGCAAAGCAAAACTGGAACTAGGAGATTATTACCTACTTAAAGGCGAGGTATGGGAAAGTACGTTGCTATATAGCCAAGTTGACAAAGCCATGAAAGATGACCCCTTGGGCGAATTGGCGCGCTACAAAAACGCCCAGTTGAGCTACTATATGGCCGATTTTGAATGGGCGCAGGCACAATTAAATATACTTAAAGGGGCTACTACCCATCTTATATCAAACGATGCCATATCACTGTCCACCTTTATTATGGATAATATGGGACTAGATACTACGCTTTACCCAATGCAAAAGTATGCTGAGGCAGAGCTGTTAGTATTTCAAAATGAATTTGATAAGGCCATGGCCTCGCTGGATAGCATCAGCATAGTTTTTCCGCAACATACTTTGGCCGACGACATTGTAATGATGCGCGCCAAAATTGAATTAAAGCGAAGGGACTATATCAAAGCTGCCGAATACTTTACCGATATTAGAACCAAATACGGCGAAGATATATTGGCCGACGATGCTACGTTTATGCTTGCCGAACTTTACGAAACCGTATTGGATGATAAGGCCAAAGCAATGGAACTTTACCAAGATATATTGGCTACCTACAAGAGCAGCGTATTAGTGGTAGAAGCCCGCAGGCGTTTTCGTATTTTACGCGGCGACGAACTATAATTTGCAATAAGACCTTATTATCAGCTCACCAATATGATTATTTACAACGTAACCATTAAAATTGACCTAGACGTTCATGACGAATGGCTGGCCTGGATGAAATTGGAACATATACCTCGTGTATTGGCAACGGGCTATTTTCACGACCACCGTATGCTTCGTATATTGGAAGAAGACCAAAGAGATGGCATATCGTATGCAGTGCAATACTCGGCTAAAAACCTGCAAGATTACTTTACCTATGAAGCCGAGCATGCCCCTGCACTTAGGCAAGAAGTTGCCGACCGCTACCCTGATAAATTCGTGGCGTTTAGAACCTTGTTGAAGGTGGTTTGATAACTACTGAACTTCCTTTGCCAACACTGTTTCTCCATCATATACCCTATCGCCAGGTTTGGCAATAACCTCAACACCTTCAGGGAAAATAACCGTTACTTGGCTACCAAGTTTTATTACCCCAATTACATCGCCTTGGGCTACCTCTTTAGTGCCACCAGCTACCATAAAATCTTCGATACGACGAGCAGCAAAACCTGCTAATTGAATGATTTTGTATTTGGTGCCTTTCGTCGATTCGAATAACATGGTGTTGTGCTCGTTTTCGTAGCGCATGCCATAATCGTTTTCGTGCACTAGGGCGTTGTGAAACTCACCTTTAGTGTATACGCTGCTTAGGTATTTGCCCGCAATTATACTGCGCTGGTAGTGTATGTTGTGCAGGTTGAGGGTAATGGATACCAAAGTACCACGGGTAGCACCCAAACCGTCGGTCATTACCTGTATGGCACCGTTAAGGTCTTTAGGCACAATTTCAACATCCTTATCCCATTCTTTTACAGCGTAAACTAGGCCATCGGCTGGGCTCACAAACACAGTAGGGTCGTTGGGTATGTTTCTGTCAGGTAGGCGCAGAAAATATAGTTGGTGAAACGCTTGATAGGCGCCAAAAAGCACTACCAATACTATTGCAAGACGAATTAGCCACTTCTTCATGGTGCAAAGCTACACAAAAACGCCCGTTTACGATAGGTAGTAGTAAGCAACCATTATGCAAAAACAAGTATCTTAGTATCTCGAACGGGGTTAAGTTCCTATTACCCCCAAATGACTACGTTAAATTAGATACCCATGAAAAAATTAACTGCCACATTAATTTTTACCATGCTGGTTGTTGCCTATTGCGCCGCCAGTATTACCTTTAGCTCGCTTACACACAATGTGCAAGCAACCAATGTGTTGCGTTACGATGTTAGTTTTAGTGTATCGCCAGATGCGAGGGCATATGTGGAGTATTATTATTTAGATGGCACCGATACTATTTGGGGCTATACTGAGATACAAGATTCTGCTGCTACGCATGATTTTACGCTGGTTGGGTTAGTATCGTCTAAGGTCTATCGTTTCCGCCCAGCGGCGTTTGATGCTTCAGGTATTAGCTATGGTCCTTGGACGAGCTTTACCACTGCAGCCTTGCCAAATGCCTTACCTTCCATTACATCGTTGCCGGTGCCTAATACCTCAACTACTGAGGGTTACATTTTTACGAATACAGCAAGGGCTGGTTTGTTTTTCAATAATGAAGGTGAAACTGCTCAGATTTTTGACCGCAAAGGCAACTTGGTTTGGTACCAGTTTATTGATGCCATAACCGCTCCAGGATTTTACCAATGTAAATATGCCTACCCAAGTGGCGAGCAGCGTGTAGTGCTTACCAGCTGTCACGAGCTGGTAGAAATATCATTGGCTGGCGAAGAAATCTCCCGTATTGCGCTTCAAGGTGCGGATACCAATTATTATTTTCACCACGATGTAATCAAAAAGCCAAACGGTAATTTTTTGGCAATTGCTGCCAATCCTATCCGTTTAGATTTTAGTGGCACTGGCGGTGCAGCGGATAGCTTGGTAATATCAGAGAGCATTTTGGAGCTTACCCCAGCGGGCAGCTTGGTGTGGCAGTGGGATGCTAAGAACCAATTGGATACTACAAGTTTTGTGGAAAACGCACAAGGCAACTACTGGTTTAACAAGTTCCCAGATTCGTATAGTTGGTTGCATACCAATTCGTTGGATATTGATTTGGATGGGGGCATACTGCTTTCTGCCCGTAAATCGAGCCAGGTTTTCAAAATCAATCCAAATAATAAGAGCATCATTTTTACAGCGGGCAACCCAGGCTCGTTTGATATTTACCCAGTGAGCAATAGGTTTAAGGGCCAGCACTGCGTAACCGTTACAGGAGGCAACCGATATATGGTATACGACAATTTAAGTAAGGATACCGTAAGCCGAGTGGTAGAGTACTTTGCAAGTGGTTATGATAACTCATTTAGGCAGCAATGGGAGTATGTACTTCCGCTGTATAGCCCAGTGTTGGGCAGTGCCTACCAGTTGGACAATGATAATATATTGATTGGCACTGGCACGGGTAGTTCTATTATAGAACTAGATGCTACCCGCCAGAACAAGGTGTTAGAAATGAACCATAGCGAAGTGCTTTACCGCGCCTATAGCATAGCCTCGTTGTATGCGGCACCACCTGCTATATCTTTTGCAGTGGTTGATACCTTTTGCGGTAGCAATTTACAACCCGTAACCCTTACCGCTACCCCAGCACCAGGCTTTTTTACTGGCCCAGGCGTAACCGGCAACGTATTTGACCCAGTAGCTGCTGGCCCAGGCGTGCATGAGCTGGTTTACCACTACGGATGGGCCACCAAAACCATAACGGTAGGCTGTGTGGGCATTGAGGATGCAAATGGCCTTAGCGTTGATTTAAAGCTATATCCTAACCCATCAACGGGTATGGTAAACTTTAGCTATCAGTTACAACAAAACCATCAAGCGCACTGGTCGGTGGTTGACCTAACGGGCAAGCTGGTTGCCGAAGGCAACACAGGCACTATGAGTGGTCAAATTGAATTTTCGGTTGACTTATCTAGCTTAAGCAAAGGCTTTTATGTGGCCCAGCTAGAAGTGAACGGGCAGCGCACCTACACCAGGTTGGCGCTACAATAAGTGTTAAATTGGGATTGGGGTTTTGGATTAATTATCCTTCAACACCCAATTGTAGCTTTTTCTTTTCCAAATCTACGTCTTCCATCCAGTTGCCATCTTTTTGCTTAGGAGGAAGTATCAGTGGGTTGCCCAAATAATCGACGCGCTTACCTGGGTATATATGCGTTGCCCAAAGGTAGCCAGCCAACGATTCTTGGTTAAGATTTGGGTGGATGTATGGTGCTATTTCTTTTTCATGGTACTCAGGCAATAAACTCCAGTGCAGTCCTGGTTTTTCGTGGTGTATGCCGTGAAAACCATTGTTGAAGGCAAAAAAGTTAAGGAACGGCGAAACGAAATTGCGCGAGTGGTTATACTCGTGCGTTTCGTCGCAGCCATCGTGTTGCCAGTAGTTGGTGCCCACTATGCCCCAAGCAGCATAAAAG
>CAIOSU010000421.1 GCA_903861055.1 uncultured bacterium | reverse complement strand
CAGTTAATATTTGAAGATATGAAACCCCATGTCACTTTCCATACTTACGAAGCTTCCAGTGCTGCCCGAAACCATTTTCAACTTAAACTTGGAGTAAAATACGGTAGTGTCATTTTTCTTTTCTTCAAATTGCAATGGTTGAGGATTACCAAATGGCATGCCATTTTTAAAGTTGCCGAAATAACCTTCAACAGGCGAAGGTATGTTGGGGTTCCAATTATTTCCTGCAACAATGGTCCAGTAATATTCTCCGGCAGCAATATTATTTACTTTATAATTAGAGCCAGCACTTACAAAGTGGTTCCTGATTATTACCTCGTTTTTATCTAGTATCACAAATACGGCATCAACATCAAATCCATTTTCTATAACCACGCTGCCGTTGTGCGAGTAACTATCGGCAGGGTTGTAAGTGGATGGGTAAGGCGATGTACCGTTTTCGAACCTACTGATTACCTTCTCAAATGGATAATATGCTCCTATTGTGGTGCCATTGTTTTTTCTAATGCCATAAACTGCCACGTTATACAACACCATAGCGGGTAGCAAAAGGGCAATGGCTATCATTACGGCAGCGTAATACTTTCCAAAAAAACCACGCTCTGCCCAATTGGGCTTCTTATAATTCCCAGTCACTACCATCACTATTTCCGGCGAAACATATTCGATATTCATCGAAATAGCTTTGGCAGGGCCTAACGTATGATGTCCCTCGCTAATGGCTTTAAGCACAAAGTGCACTTGGGTAACAATGGTGCCTTTGTAAGGCATATCGTGTTCTACCCTTCTTACCAATTCAAAATGTTCCATGCCTAGCAAGTCAAACGCTTGCACGCGTTTTGGACACCGGAAAATTACAGTAAACGGCTCGCCTACTTGCACGTTTTGCTTGCTTACATGCATGCCAATGTTGTGGCTCGCATAGCGTGTTTTAATGTTTACATATTTGTTTGCTATTTCGGCATTTAGCTCAAGTTGACGATCGTATTCTTGCCGGTGGATGGGGTGGCTTAGTACCTCGTAGGCGCGTTGTATGCGCGTAAAAATGGCCACCGCATTAGGCTCGTTACTTCTGTCTGGGTGGTACATAAGCACCAGCTTTCGGTAAGCCGTTTTTATGACCCCATCGGTAGCAGTGCGCTCCACACCCAATATTCGGTAGTAATTGTCAGTTTGCTGCTGCCCCATTTATAATTAATACAGTTTGCAATTATCTTGCTATGCTCCTATCTAACACTATGAATGCACACTCACATATGCCGGTGATAACAACCTCGTAAACACAAAAGGTTTAGGATAATAAAGATAATGGATTTTATGGGGCATCTCCTTATTACCCTTTTAGTGTATTTTGACCCAATTGTGACAAATGTATGCCTTGCTTTGGCTTACAAGTGAGAACTTTGCAGTCTAATCATATAAACCTCATCATGCGTAACATTGTCTTATTGTTATTGGTATTATTGGCTGCCCCAGCCTTTGCCCAAACCGATGCTGTTAAAGAACAGGCGTTTATTACGAATGCCCGCCAATTGATTTACGAGGGCAAGCGCTCTGGTGAAGGTTACTTTTCGGAAGATGGGAAGAAGCTTATTTTCCAAAGCGAGCGCTTGGATGAAAATCCGTTTTACCAGATTTATACACTTGACTTAGAAACCGGCGATGTGGAACTGGTAAGTACAGGCGATGGCAAAACCACCTGCGCTTACTTTCAGTGGGGAGGGGGCAGCAAGATATTATACTCGTCAACGCACCAAGACCCAAAAGCTAAACAAAAGCAAAAGGATGAGCTTGATTTCCGTAGTATTGGACAAAAGCGCCGCTACAGCTGGGATTATGATGCAACCATGGATATTTTTGCTGCCGAACAAGACGGTAAAAACCCTAAGAACTTAACCAATGTTGTTGGCTACGATGCCGAGGGCAGTTACAGCCCCGATGGCAAAAAAATTGCCTTTTGCTCTATGCGCGATGTCTATAACCGCAAGCTTACCCCCGAAGAGCAAAAGCTTTTGGAAGTTGACCCTTCTTTTTATGGGGAGATATACATCATGGATGCTGATGGAAAAAATGTAAAACGCCTTACCAATTATGGTGGTTATGATGGTGGTCCGTTTTTTTCGCCCGACGGAAAGCGTATTATTTGGCGCCGCTTCACACCCGATGGCGTGAGCGCTGAGATTTATACTATGAATATTGATGGCACCGATGTGAAACGGATTACTGAGTTTAAGTCCATGAGCTGGGCACCTTATTATCATCCAACACAAGAGTATATCATTTTTGCAAGCAACAAACTGGGGTTCAGCAACTTTGAACTCTACATAGTTGATACTGCTGGCCTAAAAGAACCAGTGCAAATAACC
The DNA here is from genome assembly GCA_903861055.1 of uncultured bacterium. GTDB lineage: Bacteria > Bacteroidota > Bacteroidia > Chitinophagales > CAIOSU01 > CAIOSU01. Next base: position 9,689 of record CAIOSU010000421.1, on the reverse strand, counting down.
CACACCGATGGTTTTGATGGTTTGCCCGTGTTTTCGCCCGATGGCAGTAAGTTGGCTTGGACCAGCACGCGCACTTCGGGTGGCGCATCGCAGTTGTTTTTGTCCAACTGGAATCATACTACCGCAATAGATGCCCTTAAAAAAGCCCCGTTGAAAGGGCAGGGTAGTGGCTTTACCCCTGCTGTTAAGGCCACCGAAATGCAACGGAAGGTTGAGTATCTGGCAAGTGACTCGCTTGAGGGTCGTATGACGGGTAGCAAGGGTATAGAGGCCGCTGCAAGTTACATCTCCGGCCAATTTAAAGGAATTGGTTTGCAACCAGTTGCTGGTTTGCCAGATTACAAATATGCTTTTGAGTTTGTAGCCAACACTAAAGTGAACAAAGAGCAAAGCAAGTTCTCTATTACTATCAATGGCAAGCGACAATATATGGAATTGTTTACGCATTGGTTGCCGCAATCGTTTAGTTTGAACGGTAAAGCCAGCGGCGATGTGGTTTTTGTTGGTTATGGTATCAAATCGGCAGATAAGAGCGCCGTTGAGTATAATTCTTACAACGGACTGGATGTTAGAGGTAAAATTGTTCTGGTGCTAAATGGCACACCGCCTTACTTAAGCGATGAAGATGAGAAGGAACTCCTGCGGTATGCCACACCTCGCTACAAAGCACTGGTGGCGCGTGAGTTGGGTGCAACTGCAGTTGTTTTCGTAAGCGAAATTGAAAATACCTTTGGCTCGGTGCACCACGAAAATACACCGGGCAACAGTGGAATTGTGGCTGTTAGCATTAACCCATCGGTTGCCGATAAATTACTCGCGAGCACCAAACTTACCATTGCCGACTTGAAAAGCCGGTACGAAGAGTTTAACCCGCATTTAAAAAATGAGACAGCGTTAAAAGATATAAAAATAGACTTAGAGGTAGGGCTAGACAAGGTACAAAAAACCGATTATAACATATTGGGTATGATACCAGCTAACAACAAATCGGATAAGTATATTTTTATTGGTGGCCACTATGACCATTTGGGATATGGCGAAACGAGTTCGTTAGCTAGTGGCGAAGATATCCAGCAAATACACAATGGTGCCGACGACAATGCATCGGGCACTGCAACAGTAATGGAGTTAGCCGAGTATTTTGCCCAATTAAAGAAAGATAAACCTGAATTGTTTACCCGCAACTTGGTATTTGTGCTCTGGAGTGGCGAAGAACTTGGTCTTGTAGGCAGCCATAAATTGGCTGCTGATAGTGTGATTAACATGAAGAATGTAGAGGCATATATCAATTTTGATATGGTAGGCCGGCTAAAGGATAACAAGCTTATACTACAAGGTCTCGGCTCTTCATCGGCATGGAAGAAAATGATTGAGAAGCGCAACGTGTCTGCTGGCTTCAATCTTACCCTACAAGATGACCCTTATGTGCCTACCGATGCTATGAGCCTATATCAAGCTGGGGTGCCTGTTTTGGCAATATTTACCGGTATACACGACGATTACCACCGCCCGAGCGACGATGCCGATAAGATTGATTACGCTGGCATGGAGCGCATTGCTAAGTTTGCCCAAGGTATAGTTGAAGAGTTGCTAAAAGCCGATAGGATTGACTATTTGAAGGTAGAAATGAGCAAAAGCATGAGCGCTGGCAGCAAAGGATTTAGTGTATACTTAGGCACTATACCCGATTATGTTGCCGAAGTTGAGGGAGTTAAGCTCAGTGGCGTTCGCACCGGAGCCCCAGCCGAAAAGGCTGGATTAAAAGGCGGGGATGTAATAATAAAACTTGCTGGTAAGGATATTAAAAACGTTTACGACTATACTTACGTGCTGGGCGATTTACAGCCAGACAAAACAGTGGAAATTGTTATATTACGAGATAGTAAGCAGGTAGTGTTAAATATTACCCCAACGGTGAAGTAAAATTGAAGTCATAGTTTATAGTGTCTAACTATTTGATTTTCAAATAAATATTGGCTCTAATGTAGGATTAGACTCCCTAATCGGTTCTTTTTAAAAGAAAAAGTATAATTAGTTTTTTATTAAATACCTAAATGGTTACTAGGCTTTTGTTCTGGGTGTTTCTTTCAAAATTTCCGTAAATAAATAAATTAATTTAGTAGGCGTAATTATTTGATAATCAAATTTATAAAAACATTGATTGAAAATGCATTTTTTTAATTAAATACCGATTGTTAATGCTATTTTAACGCATTAATTTAACAGAATTAATTCTTAGCAACTGGTTATCCCCCGAAAATAGCCGATTGTTTATTTGATTTAATGACAATCCAAACTGTATGATGAAGCCGACCTTTACGCTAAATGTAGGTTCACTGATTGTTACATTCCTCATGTTTCTTTCAGGTGCCCTGTTTGCCCAAAACTTGACCCCAGTAGCAGGTTCTACTCAAACAATTTTTGCTCCAAGTGGCGGTTATACTAGCTTTTCAGACCCAGGTGGGCCTGGTGGGTCAGTTATTTTATGCTCTGGTATAAATATTGGCACAGCGGCGCAAAACTACCCAAACTGTGGATGTAATACTGTTGTTACCATATGCCACGACACACTAGGCACACCAATTGGGCTTGACTTTACGCAGTTTGGAGTAAACTCTACTTTCGATTACGTGATAGTGCACAACGGCAATACTGTTACTGGCGCCGAACTTTATAATAATACAACCGGTGGTGCACAGGTAAACGACAAATGTGTGGGTCCAGGCTTGGTTACGGCTACCAACCCAAGCGGTTGCTTAACTGTTGAGTTATACTCTAGCAATGTAGTTAATGATGCAGGATTTATTGCCAACATTATTGCAAATCCGGTTGGCGATGTTGATGCAGGACTTACTATCAGCAATCCATTGAGCCCAACTACGGCAAATCTTCAAAACGTAACGGTTGATGTAAAGAATTTTGGCAATCTACCGCTTGATTCAGTAATGGTAGGTTGGGAGATTAATGGAGTACAACAGCCATCCTTTAACTATACAGGCCCGCCTTTGGCATCTGCAGCTACTTCTGCACCAATTGTTATTGGCACCTATACCCCCGTAAGTGGCGATTTGCTGAGGGCCTGGACGTCGATGCCAAATGGCATAGCCGATACCATTAACGTGAATGACACCGCAAGTTTGAGTATTTGTATTGGTATGGCTGGTACTTTTACCATTGATGCCACTCAGCCAACCAGTTCAACCAATTTTGCCAGCTTTACTGATGCTATTGACTCTTTAGCCCTTTGTGGCGTTACAGGCCCAGTAGTGTTTAATGTAGTGCCTGGCAGCGGCCCTTATAATGAACAAGTAACCATTCCCGAAATTTTGGGCGCAAGCGCTACTAATACTATTACCTTTAATGGTAATGGCGATACTTTGAGATTTGATGCTACTACAACAAACAGATTTACGCTTCGATTCAATGGTGCTGATTATGTTACTATCGATAGTTTGGTTATTCAAACAGTGAATGCAACCTTCGGATTTGGCGTGTTGTTTTCCAACAAATCTGACAATAATGTTCTTCGCAATTGTATAATTGACAATCGTGCAACTACCAGCACTACAGCTACTAACACTGGGGCGATAGTATTCTCTGGTGCAGCAAACACAAACGCTACCAATGGCAACAATGGCAGCAACAATACGTTCGAAAAAAACACCTTATTGGGCGGTTATTATTCTGTTAGGATTAATGCCGGTGGCAGCAACAGCAACAGTTTTACAAACAATACTTTGTTGGATTTTTACGCCTATGGTTTCTATTTCCTAGCTGATAACAATGCTACCGTAGTTGATGGTAATGATATAAGCAGGCCTAATAGAACGGGCGTTATTGTAGTTTATGCTATATATTTCAGTGGTAATTCCGAAAACTGTATCATAAATGCGAATAGGATACATAACACCGCTGGCAGCATTCCGCTATCAACCAGTAACCATTTTGGAATATACCATACCATTTGCGATGCTACCGTGGGCAATGAAAATATTGTAAGCAATAACTTGATTTACGACATTAACAACAATGGCCAAATAAATGCCATTTATAATGGTGGAAGCGATGGAGTGAAGTATCTTCACAATACGGTTGATTTAACCAGTACCACCACTACCACCACTGGCAATACTTATGGAGTTTACCAAACCACAACGGCCACAGGCTTAGAGTTTTTTGGCAATATTTTCAACTTAAGTCGCACTGGCACCTCATCGCATGTAGCCTTTTACTTTAACACTGCCACCACTGTATTTACCAGCAATTATAATGTAGCTTTTGTGAATGCCCCAACCGGTACCAATGCATTCGGTTACCTTAGTTCTTCGTTTGCAACATTGGGCGCATGGCAAACAGCTACTTCGCAAGACTTGAATAGCTACTCGGTTAATCCACTTTTTGTGAATGCTGCTACGGGCGATTTTACTCCAGGCAACCCATCGTTTAACAATGTTGTGCCCAACCAAGGTATTCTGGTGGATATTTTTGGCACTAGCCGTGGTACAAGTACCGACCCAGGTGCAATTGAATTTTCGGGTGTCGCTAACGATATAGGTGTGTTCAATTTTGTGGCACCACTACAAATTGTAACCCCTGCATCGCAAAACGTTGATGTGGAGGTGCGCAATTTTGGTGCCAATACCGTGAATTCTTTTGATTTGCAGTGGAGCGTAAATGGCGTAGGGCAAACCTTAAGCAGCTCATCAACGCCGGTTGCGCCATCAACCAATAGCAGCCCTATTAACTTGGGTAGTTTTGTGCCAACCGGTTTTGATACTATCCGGGCTTGGACCTCAAATCCAAATGCTGTAGCCGATGCATTCCAAGCCAACGATACGCTAACTATATTGACTTGTATAGGCATGCAAGGCGCATTTACCATTGATGCTAATTTGCCTACAGCTGGTAGCAACTTTTCGAGCTTTACCGATGCTATAGACTCTATGTTGGTGTGCGGTATTACTGGCCCAGTAACGTTTAACGTAACTCCAGGTAGCGGCCCATATAACGAGCAAGTTATTATTCCGGCTATAAACGGTATGGGTGCTGCAAACCCGATAACTTTTAATGGTAATGGCGATACGCTTGAGTTTGCCGCGATAGCCGGTGCTAGGCATATCTTGCAGCTCGATGGCGCGCAATATGTTACTATCGATAGCTTGGTAATCCGTTCGTTGAGTGCAGTTTATGGTTACGGCATTCAATTGCTGAATAATGCCGACCACAATACCATAACTAATAGCGTTGTTGATTTGACTTTGGTAACCAGTACCACAACCGCAAACTCTGCAGGTATTGTTTTGTCCGCATCTACTACTACCCCAATATCAACATCAGGCCCTACTGGAAGCGATAACTTGATTGAGGGCAATACTATACTCGGTGGTGCATATGGCATAACTGTTTACGGTCCTACTGGCGGTACTTCAACTGTTAACAACAGAATTTTGAATAACAAAATTCAAGACTTTTACAGCTTTGGTGTATACCTTGGTTATAATAGCAATAGCTTGATTCAAGGTAACGATATTAGCCGCCCGACCCTAGCAACAGTAACCACTTTTAATGGCATATATGGTGCAACTAGTTTGTTTAGTGCAAAAATAAATGCTAACCGAATACACAATACCCATGGTGGAGCTAGCAGCTTAACCAGCTCATCTTACGGTATATACTTTACTGGAGCTGATGCCGATACAGCTACGGTAAACGTTGTGAGCAACAATCTTATTTACGATTTTAACAATAGCTCACTTACTTATGCTATTTACAACAGCAGCAGCGATGGTATGCATGTGCTGAACAATACTGTGGTGTTGGATAATCAGAATTTTGTTTCAACAAGCATAGTTTCTTGTTTCTATCAGGTAACATTAGCTACTAATGTTGTGGTGAAGAATAACATTTTTTATAACACCACTACAGGAACTGGAGCTAAGTATGGTTCTTATATGTCAACTAGCACTAGTGATATTGTTTTTGATAAAAACGTTTATTTTATCAATTCTGCTACTGGCACCAACAACGTAGGTTACTACACTACTGCACAACCAACACTAGCCGATTGGCAAGCAGCTAACTTAGGAACGTATGATTTAAGCGGCTTCTCTCGCAACCCGCGTTTTGCCGATCCGGCCAATTTTGATTACACCCCTACATCGGCAGTATTCAATGATTTGGCTGAATCTCTGGCGGCTGTTCCTATCGATTTCTTTGGCATAGCTCGCAGTGCTACCCCTGACCCAGGTGCAATTGAGTATACCCCAGCGGCCGATGATGCGGCAACTATCGATTTGCTAACCCCATCGCAGCCATTTGCCCCAGGCAACTATCCTATCGATGTGGTTATCCAGAATTTAGGCGTAGCTAACTTAACTGACGTGAATGTGTATGTAAATATCAATGACGGTGTTATTGATACCACTCTTCCGGTTTATGTGCACAGTCCTATTTTGTTGGCAAGTTTGGCTAGCGATACTGTTTCAATCGGTTCGTTTGATTTCACAAGCCAATCGTACACCATTACCGTTTGGACAAGTGAACCCAATGGTGCGCCAGATGCCAACACCGTTAACGATACCTTGGTGTTTCATATTTGCCTGGCATTACCAGCCGGTAGCTATACCATCAATAGTGCATTGCCTACTGGTAGCGGCAACTATCAAACATTTAACGATGCAGCCGCTGCATTGTCTTGTGGTATCTTAGGTGATGTTGTGCTTACAGTGGCAACCGCATCTGGTCCTTACAATGAGCAAGTAACCATTGGCGAAGTGCCAGGTTCTGGTCCAACTGCTACCATTACATTCAATGGACAAGGTGAAACCCTAACCCATGATGGTACGATTAAGTATGCTACCTTGTTATTGAATGGTACCGATTATGTTACCATAAACAACCTTACCATTGAAAGTGCTACTGCTGCACAAGGTTTTGGCGTGCAGCTTAACAACCAAGCCGATTTTGTTACCATTAGAAATAGCACCATTAGCATGAGCAATACTACCACCAACACAACTAATGCTGGTATTGTAGCTTCTGCTTCGGAAACCTCTATTTCGGCAGAAGGTAATAATGCCAACTACCTATGGGTAGATAGTACCCTTATTGTTGGGGGCTATCAAGCAATTCGCTTAGAAGGCTCAGGTACATCCTTGTTAAAAGGAATAAAAGTAACCAACTCAACCTTGTTGCAGCAGTTTAATGCAGGTATTTTTGTAGATGACCAAGACTCGTTGATTTTGCACAACAACTTGATAGATAGTTTGCGCGATTTGACCAATGGCGATGGCATTTACCTGACAGACATGAATGGCTATTTTGAGGTAGAAGGTAATACGGTATTTACACCAGATTGGGGTATTTATTTGAATGATGCCAATACTGCTGATACCACCCGCAGGGCACGTGTAGTAAATAATATGGTGCGCAGTAATACTGATTATGGCTTGTATATTGTTAACGGCTCGCATATTGACGTTTTTCACAATACGGTAGTAGGCAACTCGGCCATTTACCTAGTTACCAATACTAAACGACTTGATATACGCAACAATATCTTCTATTCGACAACGGATTTTGCTTTTGAAGATGCTGTAGCAGTGGCAACTAGTAACCACGTAGCAATTGACTACAATATTTATTATAGCGGAAGCTCGACCTTGTTTGTGAGGTCTGGAGGAACTACTACTGCTTTCAATTATGCCAGCATAGCTGCATGGTTAGCTGCTCAATCAACGTTCAATCTTAATTCGCTTCAAGGCGATCCTACTTTTGTTGGGTCAGATGATTTACATCTTTTGGGCTTGTTGGCCAACAATGTTGGTGATAATAGCGCAGGCGTAGCTATTGATATTGATGGCGATACTCGTCCTTTAGCTCCTTCTACTACAGTTGATATAGGCGCAGATGAATACCTTCCATCTGAAAATGATATTCAATTATTTAGCTTGCTTTCTCCTGTTGAAAGCACTTGCGGCGATAGTTTAAATGGTGTTGTGGTGGTAATATTCAACCAAGGTACGCAACCACAAAGCAACTTCGATGTAACTGTTGATTTTACAGGAGCAGTTGCCCAAACATTAACCACTACTTATGCAGGGCCTATTGCCTCTCAAGCTTACGACACAATAGTTGTAGGTTCTATTAATACCTATGCTGGAGGCTCATTAAATGCAACAACTTATCATTCATTGGCTACCGACCAATATAACCTAAACGATACCCTTTCCCAATCGATAAATATACTCGCTATACCAGCAGCCCCTGCTGCAATAGGCGATACTGGTTGCTTAGGCGATGTATTAGAACTTACTGCCGATTTTGGTAACTTTTTGGAGTTGGAATGGTATGATGATGCTGCATTGACCAACTCTGTAGGGTCTGGCGATGTATTCTTCACTCCTTCGCTAAGCAGCTCTCAAAACTATTATGTAGTTGGTACCGAAGGATTTTTTGAAAGAACGGCAAAACCAGCCGCCACTGCAACAGGTACTTTTATTTCTGCTACTGCTGGTTGGGGTCTTGAGTTTGAAGTTACTGAAACGGTAAGGATAGATTCATTAACTATTTATCCAGTTGGTACTGGTACCATTTCACTGGGCTACTTCAACTTGAATGCGGGTAATGCCTTGGTTGATACAACAGTTTCGGCTTCGGTAACTGGCTCAGGCGCCACTACTCCAGTTCAAATTTATGTAGGTTGGACAGTTGCCCCAGGTAGATATAATATCGGCTTGAATTCTTACAGTGGTATTACAAACTTGATCCGTGACTCAGGGGGCAATAGCTATCCATATACAGCACCTACGGCGGGTATAAGCATTACTACCGGTAAAACTAGCTTTACAGCAACTACTACGAGCAGTTACTATTGGTTTTATGATTGGGTAATTGGCATTACAGGCTGCTCAAGCCCAGCTAAAGAGGTACTTGCCTTTATTAGTGCTCCTGTAAGTGAGGCTGGCCCTGACGATACCATTTGTGCTGGCGAAACGGCTACTTTGATAGCTCAAAATGGCGTGGCGTGGAACTGGACAGGTGGTTTAACAACTCAATCTATCAATGTTAGCCCAGCTAGCACAACCAGCTACAGCCTAACTGTTACTGATATTTATGGTTGTAACGGTACGGTTGATTTTGCTACTGCAATTGTTAATCAATTGCCTGTGGTTGTTGCCGGTAACGATACCACTGTTTGTGATGGACAAACTGCAACCCTAGGTGCAATTGGAGCTACGGACTATTTGTGGAACAATTCGGCGACTACGCCAACCACTAATGTTACCGCGGTTGGTTTTTACTCTGTAACAGGCACCGATGCCAATGGCTGTGTAAATGCTGATACGGTTGAATTGTTTTTGCGTGCATTGCCTAGTGGCAATGCTGGTGCTGATGGTGAAATATGTGCAGGTGGTTCTACTCAGCTATTAGCAACTGGTGGTCTAAGCTATGTTTGGAGTACCACTGAAACTACCGCTGCAATTGTTGTTAGCCCAACAGCTACGACTGACTATACCTTGTCTATCACCGATCAATTTGGTTGTGTTGGTGAAGATACCGTTGCAGTAGTGGTTAATGACCTGCCTGTTATCACTTTGGGCATTACTGATACTTTCTGCGTAAGAGAATCGAATGTAACTTTGGTAGCCACCCCAGCAGGTGGTACTTTTAGTGGCCCTGGTGTTACT
>CAIOSU010000420.1 GCA_903861055.1 uncultured bacterium | reverse complement strand
CTTTGCATGGCAACCATGTGATTAACCTAACATACAACGAGGCGCCGTAAGAAAGCATGATACGGTCCCATGGCCAGTTTTTAACGTTTCCGCCTTTAGCATATCTAGAGCCGACAGATAAATCGCCACCATTTGTATGGCAAGCTTCATAAAGTCGAGGTAAGTCTTCGGGGTTGTGCGAAAAGTCGGCATCCATTTCAAAAATGTAATCGTAGTGCCTCTCAAGCGCCCAACGGAAACCATGTATATAAGCAGTGCCTAAACCCAACTTGCCCCTGCGCTCCTCAATAAAAAGCCTTCCGGAATATTGTTCTTTCATCAAGCCTTTTACAATATCGGCGGTACCATCGGGCGAGCCGTCATCAATAATGAGCACGTCGAAAGGCATCGCTAAAGAAAATACCTTGTGTATCATCTTTGCAATGTTTTCCTTCTCATTGTAGGTTGGAATAATAACCAGCCGATTGCTCAAGGTAATAGTTAGTTTGTTTCTTTAAAATTGGAAACCAAAAGTAAGACAATAATCCTAAATAGGAATACAGCAATAGGTGCAATTAAAATATCTTAACACCCTTTACTTGCCTTCTTTGTTTTGCTTTTTCATTCGGTCAAGCGATTTCAAAAGATCTGATAGCTGCTCCGGGCCAAAACGCTTTCCGCGAATAAACTTGTCTTTGTCCAACAAAAACAAACGTGGGGTGCTTTGTATATCGTATATCTCTCTAAACGGATTCACACGCTCCAAGTCGGCAAGGTTATACCAGTCTTCGATACCAAACTCTTTCAAAAACTTCTTCCATTTATCGGTTTCATTGGTAATGCTCACGGCAACAGCCTTAATTTTGTAAATGGTTTTTAAGCTATCGTAAGCAGCTTTAAACAAAGGTGTTTCTTTTTTGCAATGACCACAATCTGGATCGTAGAACATCAACAAAATGTAATCAGCATCTATGGAATACAGATTCACCATTTTTCCATTCACATCCTTTAATACCAATGCTGGCGCTTGTTTATCAATAAGCGTAGGCTTCATCTTGGCCGCTCTATCCATGATTCGGAACTTATCGGCCTTATCTAACCAATAGGCTTGATCGCCACTGTAATACTTTTCGGCAATGTGAACATACACTGCCTCATGGCCCATAATATTGGTATTGGCATATTTGTTTAACAAAGTTATTACCCAATATTTATAGCTTTCCTCGTCAGGTTTCGATTTTTGAATGATGTATTCAACTGCTTCGATAATTGTATCATAATGCTGAATACAAACCTTATCTAGGTAATTAATCACCTTGTTGTGCATAATTGGAGTGCGCAACATGCGAGGGTCGGCAAAGTCGTAGTTGTCGAAATAATGTTGCTTGTAAAAGTTGTAAGCAAAGTTAGAGTCAACCAATTCTCCATTATCCTTTTTAGGGGACTCCGGTGTAGGTACTTCCTCCATCATTTTCAACAGTTTTGAAAACAATGTACCTGGGTACTTAGCTTGCAGTAGTTTCCGATTTTGCCTTACTTCTTCGTCAAGTTTTTTCAACTCCTCCTTTAATTTTTCAACCTCATTGCCTTTCTTTTTTTCTTCAAAGTCTTTTATTTGTTTGTTTATTTCTTCCCTTTTCCTTCCTCGCTCTGCAATGAAAAGAATATCGCCATAAAATATTTGGTTCTCGAGGCTACCAGTAGATTTGAAGTTTTTGATAAAATCGGCAGGTGCAGTGTCGTTTTCCACCGAAAAATGCTGATTTTCGCCCACCACCACGTCAAAATAAGTTTTGCGTGGAAGCACAACCAAATAAATACCTTGTGGCAAACTGCTGTCTGCTTTAAACACACCAACTCCATTGGCATCCAATTGGGTGGTATCTTTCATGTAGGTTTTGTCGCCTAGGTAAAAGGCCAAGTATATGGTCGTGTCTTTAAGGTTATTTATTTTAACCTTGATTTCATAACCATCTTTCTTGTCAAATTGCTCATAAATGGGCTCTACTTGTATTTCTTCTATTTGGTTATCGTTATCGGTAGAGGCACCGCAACCAAACAAAGCCAAAAATGCAATCGCGAATAAATTTGCCATAATTTTCATAGACTCAAAAAGCTCTTATTTGTAAAACCATTCACTGCACACAAATATAAGTAAATGGCGCAAGCCGAATAGCAATTTTATAAAGTGAAATGCCGAACAAAGAAAATGACCAATTGAGTATTGCTAAGCATTGTGAGGTTTAGTCCAAGGTTAAATAACAAAATTTAACTTCTGTTATAGTTACTTACCATTGTTGTTTTTCAAAGAATCGGGCGCTGAACCTTCTTTTACAAAGCCTAAGGAAACAGAATTGATGCAATATCGCTGACCGGTAGGATTGGGGCCATCATCAAAAACATGACCGAGGTGGCCACCGCATTTGGCGCATCTTACCTCGGTGCGCACCATGCCATGCGCATAGTCCATTACGTATTCTATAGCAGCGCTATCTTCAGGGGCAAAGAAACTAGGCCAGCCGCAG
>CAIOSU010000419.1 GCA_903861055.1 uncultured bacterium | reverse complement strand
GGTTAGTTTCATTGCAGTTGGTGGCGCGTGTCTTATTTAGACTAAATTTAAATAACGATGCGAAAGTAAGCCCATTTATTTGCGGCTGCAATACCATCATTAGGGTAATAAAGGGTACATCATCAGCCAAATGTTTGAGATATAGGTATAAGAGGTGAAGCAGAGGCTACCTCATTGCAACTTTAGGCGGCTGTTGCCAACCATCAAAACAAATTAACTCCTATTAGACCCTTTTTTCTTTGTTGAATGTTATAACTTTGTTTTGTGCACGTAGAATGATTGCGTGTGGTAAGTATTGGGTTATTTTTTAACTTCTACCATGGACCATCAACCATGGACCATGGACCAAACAACAAAAATGTACGACGTTATAGTTATCGGATCAGGGCCAGGCGGATATATCGCTGCCGTTCGTAGTGCTCAATTAGGTTTTAAAACTGCAATCATTGAGCGTTACCCTACTCTGGGCGGCACTTGCCTAAACGTGGGTTGTATACCTAGCAAAGCTTTGCTCGATTCATCGGAGCACTATTATAATGCCGCTAATCACTTTAATGAGCACGGCATACAAGTTAGTGGTTTGAAGATTGACTTTGGCCAAATGATAAAGCGCAAAACCGATGTGGTAACAGGTGTGACTAAAGGCGTACAGTTTTTGATGAAAAAGAACAAGGTGGATGTTTTTATCGGCCATGGTTCTTTCGTTAACAAAAACAAAGTTGCCATAACCAACGACAAAGGCGAGGTTCAGGAAATTGAAGGCAAAAATGTAATTATTGCTACTGGTTCGAAGCCAATGAGCTTGCCTAGTATTACCATAGATAAGAAACGCATCATTACTTCTACCGAGGCCCTCACCCTTGCCGAGCTGCCTAAAACCATGGTTGTTATTGGTGGTGGTATTATCGGTGTTGAGCTGGGTAGCGTTTATGCTCGCTTGGGTGTGAAGGTACAAGTGGTTGAGTATATGGACCGCATCATTGGCACTATGGACAAAGACCTGGGCAAAGAGCTACTAAAGGTGCTGAAGAAAACCGGTATGGAGTTCTTTTTGAGCCATAAAGTAACCGGTGCCACTGTAAAGGGCAAAACCGTTACCGTTGCAGCCGAAGACCCTAGCGGAGCTGCCGTTGAGTTTAAAGGCGATTATTGCTTGGTTTGTGTGGGCCGCAAAGCTTATACTGATAACTTGGGCTTGGATAAGATTGGCCTGGAAGCCGATAAACGCGGCAAAGTAGTAGTTGACCCGCATACATTACAAACCAAAGTAGCAGGCGTATACGCTATTGGCGATGTAATTGACGGCCCTATGTTAGCACACAAAGCCGAAGACGAAGGGGTATTGGTAGCGGAAGTAATTGCCGGACAGAAACCGCATATTGATTATAACCTGATACCAAACGTGGCCTACACTTGGCCCGAGGTATCGTCGGTAGGGCTTACCGAAGACCAATTGACCGAGAAAGGTGCTGCTTTCAAGAAAGGCATCTTTAGCTTTAAGGCTAGCGGGCGTGCTGCTGCCAGCGGCGATACCGATGGTTTTGTAAAAGTATTGGCCGATAAAACAACCGACGAAATTTTGGGCGTGCACATTATTGGTCCGCGTGCTGCTGATTTGATTGCCGAGGCTATGGCCGCTATGGAGTTCCGCGCCAGTGCCGAAGATGTAGGCCGCATGTGCCACCCGCACCCTACTTACTCTGAGTCGTTTAAAGAGGCTTGCTTGGCCGCTACCGACAATAGGGCGTTGAACGCTTAAGCTATAAAAACAGTATAAAGACATTGTAAAACGAATACGGGAGGCCATTTGCCTCCCGTATTTGTTTTATATAAACTGGTGTTTGAGGGATTAAGGTATTATTTCCCTAACCAAATCCATGATGTTTTTTTCGGAGAATTTTGAAGACCCGTCAAATTGGTGAGCCAAGCGCCAAGCTTCGGTCGGTTGCACTTCTAAAGGCAGCAGCTCATTTTCGCGGAAGAAAGCTTGTATCATGGTATCAAATGCCTTTTTTGATTTGT
>CAIOSU010000418.1 GCA_903861055.1 uncultured bacterium | reverse complement strand
GTCAGCCTCGGTGGAGGCGTAACCATAACTTTCAGCATCTGAAGATTCTGAGGCGGAATGGCAACCGATAAACAAAATGGTGGCAAGAGTTAAGAGCCAGATGGTTTTCATAAGCTAATAGTTTAGTTGTTTGTGTGTATGATGCTACAACGGCAACTATTCCATAAAACAATATGAAAATATTGAGAGTTAACTTTATTTAACTGAGGTAGATTACTCAACCTTCACTGGCACGTTTACCTTGCTAGGTTTGGCTGTAAGCTCGTTTTGATTAATGCGATGTTCCCAAACCTGCTTGCCACGGTTATCAAAAATCTCCATTAAACAAACACGGTTGCCCGTTTCGCCTTCAATAGTTACGCGGCCATAATTTTGGTAATCGGCCAAGGTACCCGGAATGCGATTTGGATTTTCACTTTCAGTTGTTCTGCGGGTGCGACGTCGGAAACTGGTAATGCCCGAGCTGGTAAACTCGTACAATGGGTAGCTGCCCTCCATGTCCAGTTTCAATACCTCACTATGATGCCTATCTCCGGTTAGGAAGATCACTCCGCTTATATTCTCGTCCTTAATGAATTTGATAATATCACCCAATTCGTCTTTATATTGCCAATAGCATTCATGCTCTGACAACTGATTGAACACTTGGCTGCCTATGCTAATGAATTTGAATACGGCCTTTGATTGTTTGAGATTCTGTTTAAACCAAGCCATTTGTCCAGTACCTAAAACAGTAGGGATGCTATCATTGGGTTGGGTGCGATAATATCGGTCGTCAAGCATAAAAAACTCTGAATCGAGATAATCGAACTTAAAGAAACAGCCTGGCGTCTCAGGAGTGCCGTAAGCGGGATTTGCCCAGTATTTAGTGAATAAATTGAGCGCTTGATCTTTGAAAATGAAACTGGCGTCAGCATCGTTCCATCCGTACTCATGGTCGTCCCAAATACTATATTGAGGCATACTTTCGGTAAATTTGGCGATAAGCCTCCTTTTCCGTTTCCATACCCAATGCGCAGCCATATTTTCGGGCGATTTGTAGTGCTTTGGGAAATAATATAAATAATCCCCAATCCAAAGATTAAAATCGGCTTCGGTTTTTACCACATGTTTGTAAGTTCTATCCTCAATGCCTGGATGCAACCAACGCAAACCAACAGGTACGGTAAGTGCACAAGAGGTAACCATAAAACGATACGTATCGGTTACATTGGTTTTAGCGGTATGGTAAATACGGTGAATTTCGTAATGTTCACTGTCAACGGTTATCTCGGCCCTATACACATGGTTGGTTGGCAAATCGTTAAACTCAAACAAGAGCGCAAAATAATCTTCGTATACGGCGTTGCCTTCAGTTTTGAGCATAGCAGTGTAGCGCTCACCGGTTAAAGTATCAATAAGCGTAACTGAGGCCATGCCTGCATCTTGAACCAAAATCCACATATTGGTATAGGTGGCGGTAGTGTGGCCCTGCATAGGGCCCGAAATTAATTTGCGGTTTATGGCTCCGGCAAATAGAATATTCTGGCTAACCAGAATGGCGAACGCAACTATGAGCAATCTCATTATATACCAAGGGGGTTTTGAGGAACCACTAAATTACACAAATAGATATTACCGCTATGTAAACGCGATGTAAATAAACTGTTTGGGCAATAGATTGGTACAAATAACCAGACGTTGCAAAGAGCAGGAAATAATATGATAACAATGGCAACAAAAACTTTAGGCCTTGGACAAACAGAAGTGCCTAACAAAAATTAAATTGGCCAGCAGTAATACCCCGCCCGCTTGGTGCAGCACTCCCCAGCTTACAGGTATATTGCCAATGCTATTGATAACCGTGACAATACCTAACGTTACCTGCACCAGCAATAAAACTGGCAACAGGGTAAAACCAAGTTTGGCTGGTCCAACCGGCTGCTGCTTGAATGCTCTTACCGTAAATACTAGCACTAATGCCGTAAGAATATACGCCACGCCACGATGCACAAACTGAACTATGGCAGGGGCAAAGGCATTGGTATCGTAATGCTTAAAAGCATCTAAATGCCATTGGGTGCCATCTAGGAGCACATCGGGTAGCATGGCGCCGTTCATATCGGGCCAAGTGGGGAAGAATAGGCCAGCCTTCATGCCGCTCATGAGGCCACCCAATATCAGCTGCATAACGGCCACCGCAATTACCCCTGTGCTCCATCCTTTCAAACCTTGCAGTTTGGCTATCCCATCGCGAGGCCACAGATAGTTGATAGCCAACCAAAACACGTATGCAAACAAACTAATGCCCAACATGAGGTGCAGCGTGAGCTTATAAGCGTTTACATAAGGACGGCTAACCAACCCGCTGGCTACCATTATCCAGCCAAACGACGCCACCACCATAGCCAGTGCTACTACCCCAATAAGATGCAGGGCCAGCTTGTTGCGCAAATAGCCTTTGGCCAAGAAGTAAATAAACGGAAACAGGAACACAAAGCCCATTAAGCGGGCCCAAAGACGATGGAAATATTCCCAAAAGAAGATGAACTTAAAATCGCCCATCTCCATGCCTTGGTTTATTTTGGCGTATTGCGGCGATGCTTTGTACAAATCAAATGCCTCTTGCCACTCCGCCTCGCCTATAGGTGGTATGGTGCCAGTTACAATTTCCCATTTAGTAATACTCAAACCCGAGCCGGTAAGGCGCGTTACCCCGCCGATAACAATCTGCATTAGTAACATAAACACGCCTATGAGCAACCATATACCGACTGCTGATTGTTGAGAATTAGACTTTTGCTGGAGATTGTTCACGATGTTTATTTTGCGATGTACCACCCATACAACACAAAAGTACATGCTGTGGTCGAGAGAAAACAGGTGATAAATATCAAACCGCTCATTTTCTTTCCAATGCGCTACTATCAACCACATTGCCTTGGTGGTAATATTCTACCAACTCAACGCTACCATCTTTGCGATAATATATCCATTCGCCCTCTTTGTAGTAACCATCCATCATGCCCTCGGCCCGCAGTTCACCTGTGGGGTAATATTCCTTCTTGTTCTGCTGGCTTAGGCCACTAGGGGTAGTTTTTACAAACCCACCCTGGCGGGGTGTATCTTTCAATACATACGATGCCACCACCATCACCACCACCGATGCCAGGGTAATGCCAATCATTATATTTCGCAACCGGTTTGGAGACATGGTGCAAAGGTAACAAGAGATGCTGTGGTATTAACCACTACCCAACAGAAAACATTATTTTAGCCGTATGGCAAACATAATAGTACTTGGCGCCGGCATGGTGGGTAGTGCCATGGCGCTCGATTTGGCGAAACAGCACACCGTAACCAGTGCCGATATAAGCACAAAGGCTTTACTGCCGTTGGCTGAGCGCGGCATTAACACCGTAGTTACCGACCTAAGCAAGCCTGACCACATAAAAAAAGCAATAGCGGGTTTTGATTTAGTGGTAGGCGCTGTGCCGGGCTTTTTGGGCTTTGCCATGGCAAAAGCGGTTATTGAGGCAGGTATTAACTTGGTGGATATTTCTTTTTTTGAGGAAGACCCTTTTGAGCTAAACAAACTAGCCCAAGAAAACGGAGTAACCGCCATAGTTGATTGCGGGGTGGCACCCGGTTTGCCCAACCTACTGGTGGGGCACCACCACCAAGAAATGCGCATCCAAAATTTTGAGTACTATGTGGGTGGACTACCACAAAAGCGCCAATGGCCTTATGAATATAAAGCCCCCTTTTCGCCAATTGATGTATTGGAAGAGTATACCCGCCCTGCCCGTATGATTGTAGGCGGACAAATGGTAACCAAACCTGCCCTCAGCGATGCCGAGCTAATGGATTTTCCGCCCGTAGGGCGTTTGGAGGCTTTTAACAGTGATGGCTTGCGCACGCTGCTCTTTACGCTCGATATTAAGAACACGAAGGAAAAGACCTTGCGCTATCCCGGCCACATAAGGCTCATGGAAGTGCTGCGCGAAACGGGCTTTTTCCGTAAGGACGAGGTGGAGGTAAACGGCACTGCTATACGCCCCATTGACCTTACTAGCAAGCTATTGTTTCCGTTGTGGAAGCTGGAGCAGGAAGAGCGTGAATTT
This sequence comes from uncultured bacterium, assembly GCA_903861055.1. Lineage (GTDB taxonomy): Bacteria > Bacteroidota > Bacteroidia > Chitinophagales > CAIOSU01 > CAIOSU01. The sequence goes on along the minus strand of CAIOSU010000418.1, from coordinate 4,909 downwards.
ACGATTATGAAAGTGGTGATTGAAGGCCAAAAAGACAAGCAACCTGTGCGCTACGAATATGACCTATACGACGAGTACCACCCCGAAACCCAAACCAGCAGCATGGCCCGCACCACAGGCTATACCTGCACCGCTGCCGCTAATCTGATACTGAGTGGGCACTTCAATCGGCCGGGCATATACCCGCCCGAGCTAATTGGCGCCTGGCCAGGCTGCTTGGAGTTTATTTTGGGATATTTGAAGGAACGTGGAGTGGAGTTTAGGAAATCTTGATAGCTCACTAATACCCAATCAACTAGTAACCAATAACCAACCCACTAATCCTTATAATCAAACGTCTCTAAAAACTTGGTAGTGAAGTTACCTGCGCGGAACTGCTCGTTGCGCATCAGTTTCAAGTGGAATGGAATGGTGGTTTTGATGCCTTCAACCACAAACTCGCTTAGGGCACGCTCCATTTTATTAAGTGCTTCTTCACGGGTTTTGGCGCGCACAATCAGCTTTGCTACCATACTATCGTAATACGGCGGCACGGTGTAACCAGCATATACGTGGGTATCAACCCTTACGCCATGGCCTTTGCTGGTGTGCAAAGAGGTTATTTTACCGGGAGATGGGCGAAAATCGTTGTTTGGGTCTTCGGCATTGATGCGGCACTCAATGGCATGCATCATTGGAAAGTGGTTATTGCCCGAAATACGCTCACCAGCGGCAATTTTTATCTGTTCTTTCACCAAATCATAATCAATTACCTCTTCAGTTACGGGGTGCTCCACCTGTATACGGGTGTTCATCTCCATAAAGTAGAAGTTCTTGTCTTTATCAACCAAAAACTCAACAGTACCTAAACCTTCGTAATTGATAAATTTAGCCGCTTTTATGGCTGCATCGCCCATTTTTTGACGAAGCTTGTCATCCATAAACGGCGAAGGGCTTTCCTCTACCAATTTCTGCATGCGGCGCTGAATACTACAATCGCGTTCGCTCAAGTGGCAAACGTTGCCATATTGGTCGCCAGCAATTTGAAACTCAATATGCCGCGGCTCCACTACAAACTTCTCCAAATACAATCCATCGTCACCAAAAGAAGCCTTGGCTTCCATTTGTGCCTTTTGGAAATTGCTTTCGAACTCACTTTCGTTTTGGATAATGCGGATACCCTTACCACCACCACCTGCAGAGGCTTTGATAACAACAGGATAACCTATTTTCTTGGCTAGTTTTTTAGCAACTACAAAATCCGTAATCAAACCATCGCTGCCAGGTACGACCGGCACACCAGCTTCAATCATGGTCTTTTTGGCATTTATTTTGTTACCCATGCGGCTAATCTGCTCGGGTGTTGGGCCAATAAACTTAATGCCATAGTGTTTGCAAATGGCAGCAAAATGCTCATTCTCTGACAAGAAACCATAGCCTGGGTGAATGGCATCGGCATTGGTTATTTCTGCCGCGGCCATAATGTTGGCTATCTTAAGGTAACTGTCTTTGCTAGCTGGGGGGCCAATACAAACGGCTTCATCGGCAAAGCGAACGTGCAAGCTCTCAGTATCAGCAGTGGAATAAACGGCCACTGTTTTGATTCCCATCTCCTTACAGGTGCGGATAATGCGCAGGGCAATTTCGCCCCGGTTGGCTATCAATATCTTTTTGAACATAGAGCCGGTGGCTTTAAGCGAGCAATTAGCTCGGGTCAATGATAAACAACGGCTGGTCGTATTCTACTGGGCTAGCATCTTCAAGCAAGAATTTAACAATTTTGCCAGAATTTTCCGACTCTATTTCGTTAAACAACTTCATCGCCTCAATAATGCAAAGTACTGTGCCTTTCTCTACTGAATCGCCAACCTTTACAAACGGTTCCTTATCCGGACCAGCTGAACGGTAGAAAGTACCAATCATTGGCGATTTAACCGTAACCAGCTTACTGGTATCAGCTAGCGGTTCGGCAATCTTTTCTGGCACAGCAGCCACGGGCGCTGCAGGTGCAGCTTGTGGGGCAGGTGCTTGAGCAACAGGCTGTGCTATCTGCTGCAAAGGCGCAACAGGTATATAGCCTTGTAAGCCACCTTCCTCACGGGTGCGAATGGTAAGCTTAAAATCGCCCTCTTCAATCTTCAGTTCGCTCAAGTTGGATTTGTTTACCATCCTAATTAGCTCCTGTATATGCTTGAAATCCATAGCGGGTAGTTGAGTTATTAATTATTTTGCCCTTTCAACGTAGGTACGCTCCTTGGTATCTATCTTTATTTTGTCGCCTTGGTTTACAAAGATAGGTACTTGCACCGTAGCACCGCTCTCCACCGTAGCTGGTTTGCTCACGTTAGTGGCAGTGTTACCTTTTACGCCTGGCTCAGTGTAAGATACCTCCATTATAACAAATTGAGGAAGTTCCACGGCAATAATTTTTTCAGTTTCGGCATGGGTCAATACATCAACCATATCGCCTTCACGAAGAAAATCAGGACTATCAATAACAAACTCTGGCAACGACACTTGTTCAAAGGTTTCGTTGTTCATAAAGTTGTAACCCATTTCGTCTTTATACAAAAACTGGGCTTGGCTACGCTCAATGCGGGCAGTGGTAATTTTAGCACTCAACTGAAACGTGTGCTCCAAATTTTTACCAGTGGTAAGGCTCTTCAATTTGCTACGCACAAAAGCCTGTCCTTTGCCCGGTTTTACGTGCAAAAACTCTACAATCTGCCACAAATCGCCATTCATCTCAAGGCACAAACCGTTTTTAATCTCACTTATATTGGCCATAATATTTTTTTGATCAGGTTTCGGGCTGTGAAAATAAGCAAATATTTTAGGTTAGACACAAGCGTAAAACCAGATAGCAGATATGAGATAACAAATAACAGATTTTCAAAACCAAGTACGACTTTAGCTCTCGGGCAGTCATAATTCAATGGCTAGTGCGTTTTATCTGTCATCTCTCATTTACTATTTGTCATTTTCCTTTTCATTTCCCCCACTTCAACCAAAGGGCACCCCATGTAAAGCCGCCACCAAAGGCAGCTAGTAAAAGGTTATCTCCAGCTTTAAGTTGGTCTTCCCACTCCCAAAGGCAGATGGGTATGGTGCCGTTGGTAGTGTTGCCGTAGCGTTGTATGTTCAGCATTACCTTTTCGGAAGGCAAACCCACCCGCTCAGCACAAGAATCAATAATGCGTTTATTGGCTTGGTGCGGCACTAGCCAATCAATATCATGGGCCGTGAGGTTGTTGCGCTGCATAATTTTTTCGGTGGCCTCAGCCATTTTTACCACTGCCCATTTAAAAACCGCCGCCCCTTCTTGGTATACAAAGTGTTCTTTTGCCATTACTGTTTCTAACGACGCGGGCTTGGCGCTGCCGCCCGCTTTTTGGTGCAAGTGCACCCTGCCCAGACCGTCAGACTGCATTACTTGGTCAAGTATCCCATTGCCGCTGGTGGTAGGTTCCAGTAAAACCGCCCCAGCGCCATCGCCAAATATTACGCATGTTTGGCGGTCTTCGTAGTCAATAATACTGCTCATTTTATCGGCACCTACAACTATTACTTTTTTGTACAGACCAGCCCGTATGTAAGCATCGGCGGCAGTTAGCGCATATAAAAAACCAGAGCAAGCGGCATTCAAATCATAACTAAAGGCGTTTTTAATACCCACCTTATCGCATATTATATTGGCCGTGGCCGGAAACTGCATATCGGGCGTTACGGTGGCACATATTAACAAATCCACCTCTTCGGGTTTGGTGCCTGTTTTCTCCAACAAACCCAATACCGCCTTGTCGGCCATATCGCTGGTACCCAGTCCCTCGCCTCGTAGTATGCGCCGCTCGCTAATTCCAGTGCGCGACAATATCCATTCCTCGTTGGTATCCACCATACGCTCCAACTCCGCATTGGTTAGCCTGTATTCTGGCAACCAAGCATGCACTCCGGTAATCGCAGCTGTAACTTTAGTCATGAAGTAAAGATATGGAAATAGGTATCGAGTTTACATTTCATAAAATTAATCGACTGAAAATCAATTAGTTTTAAAACTATTCTACCAAAAACAAACTCATTTTCATTTTTGGCACACCTGTTGCAACTGATATATCAAACCATTAAAAACAGGAGGTTGTTATGAAACGTTTATTTTTACTTTCCACCATGATCGTTACCTTGGCCTTAAGTGCCTTTTCGGTAAATGCTTCAACCCGCCTCCACATCGCTTCTTATGACAACGCCCCAATTGTTGTTACTATCGACGGAGTGGAGTACGGTCCTTTCTCTAACCGCCACAAGTTGGCTGGCATAGCGCCAGGAGTGCACAACATGCGTATTACGGCCTTGTACACCAACCCATATAGTGCCTACAACACCCAACAAGTGATATACAATGGCCCGGTAAATTTGCCATTCGGCTATGAGGTTCATGCTATCATCAACCCATACAATGGCTTGGACATCAATGAAATGATAGCCATGGGCCCACAACCAGTAAATGTTGGCGGTGGTGTAGTGTGTGCTTACCCAGGTAATGCCATCATAGGCAAACCGGTGCACCAACCCATTGGTTACCCAGTATATAACCCAGTGCCTCAAGCTCCAGTAATTGCGCCAATGTGCGATGCCAACTTTTCGGCTCTGATGAACGCAATAAGCAATAGGCCTTTTGATAGCACTAGACGCCAATTGGCTGCACAAGCCATTAGTACCAATTACTTCACATCTGCTCAAGTATTGCATATGTTAGGTTTGTTCAGCTTTGATAGCAGCAAGTTGGAGATTGCCAAATTGGCTTACACTCGCACCGTTGACCCTGAACGCTACTACGTAGTATACGATGCCTTCGCTTTTGATAGCAGCGTGCGCCACTTGAGCGACTATATGGCTAGTCTTTAATACCCTTTCATAAATTGTGCGTGCCCCC
>CAIOSU010000417.1 GCA_903861055.1 uncultured bacterium | reverse complement strand
TCTATTTTCTTTAACCTTGCTCAACGGTTTTGGCTCTTGATCAATAACCGTTAATGGCTTCTTGCCAGGCACAAAAACTGAATCGAATACCACAAACTTTAGTTTGCTGCTGGTTAGTGCTTCTTCTACTTCGGCCACCGTTAAGCCCGATAGGTCTTTTACCGTAACGCTCTCGCCAAAGCGAGTATAACTTTTCAAATACCACATAGTACCAAAAAGTAGCATTACCAATATGAGCAGTGCTGCTGCCATATTTACTACAAACACCCTGCTAAATACAAAACTAACTAGACCTTTCAACTCGATTGCGTTTAAAACTGAAATCTAAAATACCATCAATAAAATCGTAAGGCTTATAACCGTTAATGGCTGCTTGATGGAAGATGCAAGTTGCCGGTGTCATACCCGGTAACGAGTTTACCTCTATAATTATTGTCTGCACGTCCATGCTATCCGTTACCCTCACAAAGGCATCAATGCGGCAATAGCCCTCAACATTCAACAGTTTAGCCACTAGCCCCAAGTCGGCCTTTACTTTTGTCGATATATGGTCGTACTCTTCTTGATTGCGCCCAAACCTTGCCGGAGTTAGGTTTTGCCCCTCTCCTGCCAAAAATTTCTCTTCCAATGAAAGCACTTCGCCACCTGCGAGGGCTTCAGAGGGTTCAAACACTTCGTAGGTTATCTCTTGCTGGCCACCTTCGTTATGGTGCGTAAGCATACCGCCCGTAACTTCCAGAAAATATTTAGCGCCTTGCCTATCAATAAAACTCTCAATCAAAGCTACATCCTTGCGGCTAAATTCCTCTTTGGCTTTCAACTTCAACACCTTTGCCGATTCAGGTTCCAATGCATCGGTAGTGCGGAACAGTTGGGTAAAGAATGCTTTCAACTCCTCAATGTTCTTTATCTTCTTCACAGCCGAACTACAGCCATCATCAACCGGCTTAGCAATCAATGGAAACTTCAGTTCGGATAGGAGCTTGGCAATAGTGCCGTCGTTGTCTTTCTTATAATCTTCCTTAAACACCAATACTTGGTCAGCTACTTGAAAGCCATGCTTTTTAAGAAACTGGTTGGTTTCGTATTTGTTGATGGTCGTGTTCGACGACTCAACGCCACTGCCATTATAGAGTATGTTATGCTGTTCTAATATTGCCTGCAAGGCACCATCTTCGCCTGGGCGACCGTGTAGGGCAATAAATACACCGTCTACCAACTCGGCCAGCTCGTCAAAATTGAGCTTACGTGGCTCAAAAGTCATGGTATCGTCGGTGTATTTTTCAGTAATGGCGCTGCACTCTTGGCGTATTTGTTCAATTAAAGGGTGGCGCTTGTAGTTCAAAACCTTATCACGTATGTCGTCGGCATTGTCCTTCAACATTAGGTTTACCGGTATTTGGTAAATATCAAACTGCTCATCGTTTCCGGTGAGGAAAATAGGGATGGGCTCATATTTTTGAGATGATGAAAGCTTTTCGAATATGTTACGACCACTTTCAACGGAAATGTGCCTTTCCGACGAATAACCACCTAAAATTACCCCAATTCGCTGCTTCTCTAACGCTTGGGTTTTAAGTATGATCAAATCATTATCCAACTCGTCAAGTGTTAGCTTAATATCGAGGCTCATAGGTTGCTGACTCTGACGCTCGGCCAACGAGGTGCGTATTATATAGGATAAAAACTGCGATGGGTTTAAACCAATTTCGGCGGCTTGGTGGAAGAAGAAAGACGACGGAAGCATGCCCGAAGTGGTATTAGGGTCGTTTAAGAAAATGGTGCCATCTTCTCTAATAAAACCATCGATACGAGCATACACGTGGAAACCAAAAAAATCGAACAACTGCAAGCAATCCTTGCGAATGCTCGCTAAAGTAACATCATCTACCTCAATGGGCGTAACCTTACGCGATAAGCCAGCGAGGTACTTGGAGCGATAATCGAATACCTCTTTACCTTTCACTATTTCGGTAGGGGGCAAAGCCACTGCTTTACCATCTTCATTGCGCACCACAATGCAAGAAAACTCTTTGCCCGAAATAAATTCTTCAACCACTACTTCGCTCTCGGCATCCATGGCCATCAAGCGCAAGGGTTCTTGGTTTTCGTCAAAATATTGGTCAATATATGTCAACAACTCTTCGGGGTGAAAAATTACTACCTCTCCGTCGTTGTCGGCATGGCCCGCAAATACGGGCATACCCAACCCTTCGCGGATATCGGCAAGGTCGCGCACAAAGCTTACTTTGTTTTCTTCATCCAAATCAATCCAATCCAACGGCTCCAAATGCTTGATAAAAAAAGCTTTATCCACGCCTCGCTCAAAAGCACCATAACTATCTTCAGTAACGATTGATACCCCGATGGATGAACCTTGGTTAGATGGCTTGATAACCAACTTCTCCCCTACTTTCGACTTTACTTGCGCATATAGCCCTGCCTTATCGTGGTGGTGTAGCCATTGGCTACGGCTGATGATGTAGTACTTGGGGGTTGGCAGCGAAACATGCTCCAACGCTTTCTTCTGGAAGGCTTTATTCATGCCAATGGCCGAAGGCATTATGCCAGAACCCGAATATGGAATATTCAACGATTCGAGTATACCCTGTATCTGGCCGTCTTCGCCATAGCTGCCGTGCATAGCTAAAAAGGCAAAATCCATATAGCCTGGCAACTCATAGGGCAGTATCAATTTACCTACCTTGCTTATCATATGCCGCAATTCATCGTCGTCAAGCCCTGACAAACTCTCAATATAAATCTGGAAGTTATTGAGGCTATCGGGAATATGCCCAAGTGGGGGATAAAAATCGCGTATGGTGCCTTTGTATACAAATTGCCAATCGAGCAATATCAAGTTCTTTAGGCTATCCACAAAAATGGGAACGGGCTCAAACAATGCCTTGTTGAGGTTGTCATAAACCGTTCTACCGCCTGCGAATGATATTTCGCGCTCTCGTGATGGGCCGCCAAAAAATATACCTACTCTCATACGAGGGTAAATTTACACTTTCGGCGCGGCAAACGAAAAAATATACTTTATGAGTTACGAGTTATGGGTAACGGGTTGTTTAATAAAGTGGATACCATTCAATTGCCTTAGCATCATCAGAATTGGGTTTGCAATCATAAACTCGTAACCAATAACTAAATTACACCCTCACCAATGAAAGTGAATTAACACAATACCTCAGCCCGCTTGGCTTCGGCCCATCAGGGAAAACATGGCCCAAGTGGCAATCGCATACATTGCACTGCACCTCTACACGAACCATCCCAAAGCTTTTATCGGCAATGTATTTGATTACATCTTCCTCAACGGGTTGTGTAAAACTCGGCCAACCCGTGCCCGACTCAAACTTCTGGCCACTATCGAACAATGTGGTGCCACAGCAAGCACAGGCATACAAACCCGGCTCGAACTTTGAGCAAAACTCGCCGCTGCCCGGGCGCTCGGTGCCATGCTGGCGAGTTACATAGTATTGTTCATCGCTAAGCTGCGCCTTCCACTCCGCGTCGGCTTTCACCACGCGTTTTGGTGGCGTAGGGTTGCCCGCTTGGGTGTAGTGTATTACGTCTTTCCAGGTGATGGTCTTAGTTTCCATG